>JAKSOZ010000020.1 GCA_024405265.1 Kiritimatiellia bacterium
GGCTTTTTCAGTAGAGACATCTCGATTCTCTCGGATCGCTAAGATGTCGCCGCGTCAATCAACGCGGCGATTATTATTTTTCCCTTTTCCCGTTGTCAGTTTAACGTTCTTTTGATATAATCTCCAATAACGAATTTCACCAATATGGAGTTATCTTAAATATCATGAAGACGATTATCGTAAACGCTCACGTCATCTCGCCCGATCTCGATCTCGAGAACGCCGTCATCACTCTCGACAAGGGTAAAATCGTTTCGGTCAAGAAAGCCGGTAAGACCGCGCCCAAGGCCGATAAGTCGACCACTATCGTTGATGTCAAGGGCCAATATGTCATGCCCGGTTTCATCGACGTGCATACGCATGGCGCGAATACCTACGATTTCTGCGACGCCGATCCCAAGGCGATTTTCGAGGTCGCGAAGGGTAAGCTTGAAGAAGGCGTTACCTCGTTCCTTCCCACGACGCTTACCGTCTCTCATGAAGAGCTTATTACCGCCGCGAAGAACGCGAAGGCTTATGCCGAGGCCGGTATGCCCTACGCGAAAGTCCCCGCGATTCATCTCGAAGGTCCGTTCATCAACGTGAAGTGCTGCGGCGCGCAGAACCCCGCTTTTGTTCGTAATCCTTCCGTTGCCGAAGTCAAGGAAATCAATAAGGTTTATCCCGTTAAGGCGATCTCTTACGCGGTTGAGGCGGAAGGCGGAGCTAAGTTCGCGAAGGAAATGATCAAGATGGGCGTCGTTCCGTCGGTCGGTCATACCGGAGCCAAGATGAAAGATCTAGAAGGCGCTTATAAGAACGGCCTTCGTCACATGACTCACTTCTGCAATCAGATGACTCCGCTTCACCACCGCGAAATCGGCATGGTCGGAGCCGGCTTCTTGATCGAAGATCTTAACACCGAAGTCATCTGCGATAAGATTCATCTCTGCCCTGATATGCTTAAGCTTATCTTCACGCGCCGTAGTCTCGCGCATATCCAGATGATTACCGATTCGCTTCGTTGTTCGCATTGCAAGGATGGTTATGCGTTTACGATGGGTGGCTTGGAAGTCAAGCTCGAGAAGGGCGAAGCGCGTCTCGTTCAGGGCGGCAACCTCGCCGGCTCCACGCTTTGGATGGGCATGGGTCTTAAGAATGTCCATGATCTTACCAAGATTCCGCTCAAGGATCTTGTTCGCACGACGTCCTGGAATCAGGCGATCGAATTGGGATGGGGAGATACGCTCGGCAAGGTCGAAAAGGGGTATACCGCCGACCTCGTCGTCATCAATCCCAAGACTTGGAAACCTTCCGCCGTCTTCGTTGACGGTGAGAAGAAAATATGATATAATACACGTCAATTAAACGATTTGGAGGGATGGCCGAGTGGCTGAAGGCAACGGTTTGCTAAATCGTCGTACGAGTTAACTCTCGTACCGGGGGTTCAAATCCCCCTCCCTCCGCCAACTCCCCGCTTTCATAATGGATAATTCCATCGCCATCGTCGGCATGAGCTGTCGCTTCGCGGAGTGTCGCGATATTGCCGAGCTATGGTCGGCGATCATGTCTCGACGCAGTTGCTTGACCGTTCCGGGGCATGACGTGGAAATTCCTTACGGGCAGAAGAATGTATTCGAAAGGGCGTATCCTACTCGCATCGGTCAATTAGGGCCGCTGTATGCTTGTACGCCCTCGATGCAGAACTTTCCTCGTCAAGTGAACGCGGGTGAGAATCAAGACTTGTATTTCGCGACGCAGCTCGCTTTTGAAGCGCTTTTGGACGCGTCGCTTAAGCCTCACACACGTGAGCGACGTCGCGGTTCGGTTCGCGTCGGATATGCTCCGCCTTTTAACGCTTCGACCGTTAACTGGCTTCAGCATACCTACTTCTTGAACCAAACGCTTGACGTGATTCGTCGCTTTTTCCCGAATGCTCCCGAAGAAGCGCTCGATAACGTCAGAGAAAAACTGGTGAGTTCGCTACCTGAGCCGAACGCGTCTTCGTTCCTGTTGGGCGCCGGTTATCGTTTCGCGTCGTGGCTGGCGCGTGAATGCTCGTTTTCGGGAGCGGCGATGATCATGGACGCCGGTATGATTTCCGGCGCGGCTACGATTATGGACGCGATTTCCGATTTGGAGTCCGGTCGCGCCGACATAGCGGTTACCGGGGCGATAAATCCTCCGATGTCGAGAGCTTATCTCGAAGGTCTTTCAGGAGAAGTTCAGTTTTCGCTTTCCAACTCTCTTCAGCCGTTTTCGAAAGATGATGATGGGACGATCCCCGGCGAAGGCGGTGCGTTTTTCGTTCTCAAGCGTCGCTCGGACGCGCTTCGTGATCACGATCGAATCTATGCGCTGATCCGTTCGGTAGCGGTTGGGCATAACACGGTCGAAGATCCGTCGCTTATCATTCGAGAGGCCGCCGAGCAAGCGAAAGTTCCTATTAAGACGATTTCTTTGATTGAAGCCGACGGCTCCGGAATTCGCGAATCGGACGAGCGCGAAATCGACGCTATCGACAAGCTTTGGGGTAAGCATAAACCGGGCGCTGCGCTCGTCGGCATCGGCTCCGTGAAGGGAAATGTCGGGCATACTTTAAGAGCGTCGATGGCGGCCGGCATGGTCAAAACCGCGCTTGCGCTTCATCATCGCATTTTACCTCCACAGGTCGTGGTCGATCATCCGATGGAAGCGATTCGCTCGATCGATTCGAGCGTGTATCTGTTAAGCGATCCGTTACCGTGGATTACCGGCGACAGCTCCAACCCGCGTCGAGCGCTGGTTACCGGTTCGAATTTCGATCCCGTGAATCCGGTCGGTGTCGCCTCGGTCATCGGACGAAGCGCGGCGATTATTCTCGAGGAAGAGCCGGAGGTAAGATCATGACGCAGACGGAACTCGTCGTTATCTCCGCTAAAGATCAAAGCGCGCTCGTCAATGAGATGAAGCGCATCGTCGGTTTCATCGATCGTGTGCCGGATGCTCGATTGGTGGATATCGCGTATACTACGTCTTTCACGAAAGGCGAGGTGGTCATTTCGATTATCGCCGAGACGATTCAGGACTTGCGCTCGAGACTTTCTTCCGCTATTTCGCGCATGGAGAACTTGAGCTTGAGGCGTATTAAGGATAAAAGCGGAACTTATTATTTCAGAGAGCACTTGATCGGAGAAGGGAAGGGTAAGCTCGCTTTCGTATACCCGAACGGCATTAGCTTTTATCCCGACATGATGCGCGACTTGGTCATTTCGCGTTCCGATTGCCGTAGCGCTTTCGACGAGCTCGAAGAGGCGATTCGCGAAGAAGGCGAGGAGTTCTTGCCTTCGTCGTTCATTTATCCGCCTGCGCCGTATTATCGTCGCGATGCCGACGTTTTCGCGTCGGGAGCTTACGCCGAATCGCTGGTTTCTTCTTATGCGGGCAGTATCGCGCTTACGCGAATGATGTCTTCGATCGGTGTCGAGCCGGAAGGCGTGGTAGGGTTCGCCGGTGGAGATTTGGCTGCGATGATGCGTTCGGGCGTCGGCGGAGAGAAGATGACGCGTCCCGAGCGCGTGAAGATGATCCGCGAAACTTATAAGGTCGTTCAAAAAGCGGTTAAACACGCCGGGCTTCCGAAGGTTGCGCTCGTTTCCGCGATTCTTCGTCATCCGGATGAACTCAAGCCGCTTTTGGAACGATTCCCGAAAGATAAAGTCCATCTTTCGGTAGACTTCTCGCCTCGTCAGAAAACGCTGGTAATCGCCGAGGAGCTTGCCGATGAAGTGATGTCGAGCTTGTCGACGACCGGTATACGCGTGCTCAGACTTCCGTTCGATCGTCCGATCAACACTCCGATGTGCGAACCGATCGTTCCGATGCTGAAGAAATTCTGTGATTCGTGGATGAAGTATACGCCCAGGCTCGATATGTATTCCTGCGTTAAGGCCGATAAGATCACATCCTGGCGTAGACGCGGAGCTCGAGACTTGATTGCGGAACAGTGGGCTCATTGCGTTCGTTTCGAAGAAACCATTCGCAAGATGTATGAGGACGGGTATCGCGTCTTCATCGAGGTCGGACCTCGCGGACTTATGAGCTCCGCTATCGATGATACGCTTAAAGAGCAGGAACACGCGGCGATCGTCCTCAACTCCATTCATCGTCGAGGGATCCTTCAGCTTCAGCATGCCATCGCGCAGATGGTCGCTTTGGGAGTGAAAGCGAATTTGGTCGCCGGTTATGTCGGACGCCGAGTGAAGTTGCTTGATTTCGATTCTTCGATGTCTCTTCTCGTGCATCGCGACGCGGAAATGAAGCTTTCCCGTGAGTTTCCGAAATTGATGCTTAACGTCGGAGAGAAGCTTTTAGGCGAAAGCTCGCTTTCGGGCGTAGCTCCGAAAGGAAGAGGCTCGAAAGCGGCTCAACGTGCCGCGGTCATCGCCAAGCGCAACGCCCGACTTAAACGTCAGTTCGAATTCGGAGCGATGAATCCGCTCGTCTCCGACGCGGAAGCGAACGCTTCCTCGCCCGGAGTCATGATCGAACTCGAAAAGGTGTTCAAGCTCTCCGAGGTTCCTTTTGTCAGGGATTTCGCTTTCGGTACGAGTCAGGTAAGCTACTCCAACAAGGCTCAGATCGGCATGGTCGCGCTTACGCCGGCGGTAGGAGCGGAGATTATGGCCGAAGCGGCGTCGCTGGTGGTACCCAATCGTAATCTCATAGCGATAGAAGATTTCGCGTGCCGTAAGCTCATGAGCTTTTCGCTTGCGGGTGAGTTGCCGCTTGTGATACGAGCGGAGCGAGTGGCGTCGCCGGAGGTCAATCAGATCGCGGTTAAGGTTCAGATTCGCGAAAACGCACCCGGGAGTGACTTTACGTGGGCGTCGATGGAGGCGACTATCGTAATGGCAGACGCGCCGCTTGAACCTAAGCCCGTTTCGCCTTCGCCGATGTTGAAGCCGCGCAACGTCCACTGGTCGGGTCGCGATATTTATCCTTCGCGACTCGCTAGCGGTAAGCGTTTAAGAGGCATTAAGTTCGTTGAAGCATGGAGCGAGTCGGGGTTGGATTACGAGATCGAAGCGCCGACGAACGAAGGCGCGGTAGAGTTCACGCGCTTCCCGGTTTGGACGATCAATCCGCTTTTGATCGAGATCGTGACGAGCGGTTTCGCGCTATGGCGCAGTCACGAGCGCTTCAAAGGGTCGTTTTCCGTGCCGTTCCGTTTTCGTCGCATGGTTGTTCGCGGCGTCGAGCCGAAAGTCGGCTCCGGTTTGAATTGCTATTTGAGACTTACCGGTGTGACTCCCAAGAGCCAGATCGCCGATATCGATGTCAGCGATGGTAACGGTAATACTTATCTTGAGATCGTCGGTTGGGAAGAACTTACCGAGCGCGTGCCCGAAGAGTACTGCCGCCTTATCCTTCAGCCGCCGACGGCATATTTGACGGTGCCGATGAGCGCGGCGCAGCTCGGAGAGACTCCCAGTGAAGTCGCGTCCGCGTTCATAACCGATATTCCTTATCTGACGTTTGAGCGCAATGACGAGTTCTGGCTTAAAACGCTTTCGTCGATTATTCTCTGCGAACAGGAACGCCGCGATTTCGCCGCGAGGACCGGCTCGGTGTCGAGAAGAACCGAGTGGCTTTTCGGTCGCGTCGCCGCGAAGGAGGCCGTTCGTAGATATCTTAAGGACTTCCATCAAGCTCGTTGGAGCGATGCGGACGTGCAGATATGGGCCGATGACATGGGTAAGCCTCACGCTATCGGCGAGTGGAGCGATTATCTTTCCTCGAAGCTTGATATCGCGATCGCTCATACCGCTCAGTTCGTGATCGCGCTCGCTTCCGCGAATTCGCGCGTCGGTGTCGACGTCGAGTCCGTTCAGCGAGACCTCTCCGAGGAATTCGCCATGGGCGTCTTCACTCGTGAAGAACTTGAGCTCGCCGCCGGCACGATCAACTCCTCTCACGCGATCATTCGCTTTTGGTGCGCGAAAGAAGCGGTTTCGAAGGCGCTTGGAATCGGTATTCGCTTTTCGCCGCGCGAGATGATCGTTAAAGATTATGATCCCGATAAGGGGACTTTGACCATGCAGTTGACCGGCGGCTGGCTCGAAGCGTTCAAGGCGTTTAAGGGTAAAGGCATAACCGTTTCCGTGAGAACTGTTCGTGATCATGCGCTTGCGTTTTGCTTTATCCCGACGAGTATGTTCGATGTCGAGTGAATTTCCTGAATATGCTTGCCCTTATTCGCGCCTGCTCGCGGAGGCGTCGACTAAATTCAGGCTTCAGGTCTACGATCTGGAAGATTTCGTGGAAGAAGCTGATGACGGATATTCCGTCGATCCTTTCGGGGAACTAGATCACGCTTCGAAGTGCTACGGTCTCAAGCAGCGCTTCCCTGATCGCGTTTTGATCATGACGAGCGATAAGTGCTTCATGAATTGTCGTCATTGCACTCGTCGAGGCCTCTTGGGTAAGGCTCAGGTCGTGAAAAGCGAAGCGGAATTGGCTTCTTGCGTCGATTACGTCTCTTCGCATGCTGAAGTCAGAGATGTACTTTTGTCGGGGGGCGATATTCTTACGCTTAACGACGAGGAAGTGATGAGGTTCGTCGATGCTTTCGCGCGGCTTGATCAAATCGATATCGTTCGCGTGTGTACGAGAGCGCTTTGCACCAATCCTGGTCGCGTCACCGATAAGCTCGCCGAAGCGCTCGCGCGCTCGAAGAAAGTCTGGGTCAATACTCAGTTCAACTGCGCCGACGAACTTACGATAGAAGCGAAAACCGCCGCGGCGAAACTTATCGACCGAGGCGTTCCGGTTTCTTGTCAAAGCGTGCTCTTAAAGGGCGTTAATGATACCGGAGAAGAGATGCTGGCGCTTTTGCGCGCGCTTTCCGCCGCGCGAATTCGTCCTTATTACGTTTTTCAGTGCGATCCCGTGAAGGGGATCGGGCGCTTCCGAGTCGATCTGGAGAAGGCGAAAGAAATCGAGTGCTATTGCGCCGAGCGAATCGGAGGTCTGGCGCTTCCGAAGTTCGTCGCCGATTTGCCGGGCGCGAAGCGCAAGACGCCGATTGAGCTTCTTTAAGGAATTTGGTATAATTTCCTTAGAACGATGAAATTCTCTCGAACCATACTTTCAGACGCGGCGCTTTTGATAACGGCTTATTTGGCCGCTTATGTCGTGAGGCTCCAATTCGGCGCGCCGTCTTGCGGATATCCGGCGGCGATCATAAGCGTCATCTCGGCGCTGATCGTTCAGACGGGCTTGCTTACTCTCTTCGGACTTAACACTTCGTATCGTTGGCGCGTCTTCGGTCGTGATTTGCCGCGCTATGCGACCGTGTTCATGCTTTCTGCAGCGTTTTTGTTGGTGATGCGTATTCTCGCCCCCGATTATTCTTGGGCGCGGCCTCCATATTCGGTCACGCTGATCGACATGGTTTTCGCCTTCGTCGCCATCGTCGGCTATCGCTTTTTAAGAGAACGTTGGAATCTCGATCACTCCGTCTTCAATCTCCCTCGTGTTGCCGCGCTCGAATCCGACTGCGCCTATTTGAGGGATAAGGTCGTAATGATTACGGGCGCAGGCGGTACGATCGGCGGCGAAATCGTTCGGCAAGTCACGAAAGCCGGCGCCAAGCAAGTATTGATGGTTGAGCGAAGCGAAAACGCGCTCTATAAGATCGACCTTGAAGTCGACGCGATTCCGCTGATGGTCGATATTAACGAGAAGACGAAAATGGAGGCGATTTTCGAGCTTTACAAGCCTGCGATAATCTTTCATGCCGCCGCGTATAAGCATGTTCCGATGTGCGAAGCCAACGTCGAAGAGGCTAAGCGCAATAATACGGAAGCGACGCGCGAGCTCGTTAAGATGTCGAAGGCTCACGGAGTGGAAAAGTTCGTCTTCATTTCGACTGATAAAGCGGTAAAACCGATAAGCGTTATGGGTAAAACCAAGCGCGAGGCGGAAAAGTACGTTCTTGAGGCCGGTTATCGCGTCGTTCGTTTCGGTAATGTCTTCGGTTCGAGCGGGAGCGTGATCGAGCGTTGGCGGAATCAAATAGCGAAGGGCGAGGCGCTTACGGTTACCGATAAACGCATGACGCGTTATTTCATGTCGGTGGAAGAGGCGGTCGCGCTCGTGATAACCGCGGGTTCGCTCGAGCCCGGGTGTATCTATACTCTCGATATGGGTAAGCCGTTTTCGATCCTTGAGCTCGCCGAACGTCTGATTCGAGAGGCGGGCTATCGCCCTTATACCGATATCCCGATCGTTTTCACGGGCATTCGTGCCGGGGAGAAACTCGAAGAAGACCTGGGCGTCGATTCGAGTGAAGTTTTGCCGACGTCAAAGGCCAAAATTTTCGTCACCAAGCCGCTTCGGACTCGTTGCTGAATTTTCGGGTTTGTTCACGTTGACTTTCACAAGTCGAATGTGGTATAATACTTGGCAATTAGCACCCCGGGCGATTAGCTCAGTTGGTTAGAGCATTACCTTCACACGGTAGGGGTCACTGGTCCGAGTCCAGTATCGCCCACCAACATTTCGGTATAAGTAAACACTACAAAAGGAGTAATAAATGGCTACGAATCGTAGAGACTTCCTTAAGGGTACCGCGTGGATGGGCGTTACTGCCGCTCTTTCCGGTCGTTTCCTTAACGCTGCTGACAAACTTTCCGCTCCCGGCTATATGTCCGGCTATGCTGCTCCCGCTTTGAAGACCGTTCGTGTCGGACATGTAGGTCTTGGTATGCGTGGCCCCGGCGCCGTTCACCGTATGGCCGCGATCCCCGGCGTCAAGGTTGCCGCGCTCTGCGATCTTTATCCCAATCGCGTCGCCGCTCAGCAGAAGTGGCTCACCGATAACGGCCACGAAGCCGCCGCGGAATTCTCGGGCCCCGAAGGCTACAAGGCGCTTTGCGAAAGCGATATTGACCTTGTCTACATCACGAGCCCCTGGCACCTTCACGTGCCGATCGCGCTCTACGCTATGGAGCACGGTAAGCACGTCGCCATCGAAGTTCCCGCCGCTATGAATATGGAAGAGTGCTGGGCGTGCGTCGAAACTTCGGAGCGTACCGGCAAGCACTGCATGCAGCTCGAAAACTGCTGCTACGGCGCGGTCGAAATGTTCTGCCTCAACATGGCTCGTCAGGGCGCTTTCGGCGAAATCATGCATGGTGAAGGCGCGTACATCCACGATCTTCGCGACCTCAACTACCTCGATCCCGCGCAGGGCGGTTATCAGGGCTACTGGCGTCTTAAGTGGAACGCCGATCACCACGGTAACCCCTATCCGACGCATGGTCTCGTCCCGATCATGCAGGCGATGAACATCAACCGTGGCGATCAGTTCGACTACCTCACCTGCGTCTCGACCCGTCAGCATGGTATGGACGAATACGCCAAGATCAAGTTCGGCGAGAACAGCTGGCAGGCTCAGCTTCATCCGAAGTGCGGCGACATGTCGACGACCGTCATCAAGACGATCCTCGGCCGTACGATCATGATTCAGCACGACGTCACCTCGGCGCGTCCCTATAGCCGTATCAACACGATTTCGGGTACGAAGGGTATCGTCAGCGACTATCCTTTCCGCGTCGCTCTCGCCAAGACCCCCGGCGGCGGTGCGCACGAGTGGATGAACTCGCAGGCGCTCGACGAAGTTTACGCGAAGTACGAGCACCCCTTGTGGCATGACGCCGGTCTTCTCGCGCAGAAGATGGGTGGTCACGGCGGTATGGACTTCCTTATGGATCTCCGCCTTATCTACTGCCTCCAGAACGGTCTCCCGCTCGATATGGACGTTTACGATCTCGCGGCGAGCTGCTCCCTCTGCGAACTTACCGAGCGCAGCGCTCTCAATCGCGGCCAGAGTCAGGATATTCCCGACTTCACGCGCGGCGGTTGGAAGACGGCGAAGCCCCTTGGTATCGAAACCGTCGACCTCGCTAAGCTCGGCCTCAGCGATGTCACGGAAGATAAGGACGCGCTCAACGTTTAATGGCGCAGTTCATTAAATATGCCGTTATCGGCGCATTCGCGACGCTCATTAACGTGAGCGTCGCGGAGTTTTGTGCCTACTTCGTTTGGCCCTGCGCTGATAGTTCTTTGATCGAGCCGGCGCTTAGGGCGACGAGAGCGGTATATTGTAATCTGACAGGCTTCGTTATCGCCAATATCGTTTGTTATTTCCTAAATCGTCGCTTCGTATTCGCGCCGGGTCGCCATAAAGCGATCATCGAATTCGCGCTCTTTTTTTTGGGAAGCGCGTTCGCGATTCTTTGCGGTAGCGCGGCGATTTGGCTCCTGATTCGCGCTTTCGATTTTTCAACTCATTATTCGTTCATAGTGAACGTGCTCGTTTCGGTGCTCGTTAACTACGTAGTACGCAAGTTTTTCGTTTTCAAAGGATAAATCAGAATCATGCAATTAAAAACCATTACCGCTCTTGTGCTTACCGCTTTCGCCACCGCGGCGTTCGCGGATAAGGTCAATCTTAAATCGGGTTCGTTTCTAACGGGTAAGGTCGGAGCGATCGACGGTTCGACGATCGCGTTCGAATCGGACGACCTCGGCGAAATCACGATCGAAATCGAAAAGATCGCTTCGATAGAAGACAGTGAGACGATGCACGTCGTTCAGTATGACGATTTCTCGACGAAGGAACTCGCGCTCACCGTTAAGGACGGTGTCATCACGCTCGACGATAAGAAGTTCGATGAAGAAGGTGTCAAGAAGATCGACCCCGTCGAAGAAACCTGGCACGGAAGCGTCAACGTCGGCTTCAACGCGACTCGCGGCAATACGTACGACAACAACTGGAGCGTGATCGCGAATTTGAGTCGTCGTTGGGAGAGGGATCGCTTTACCGGCGACGTCGGATATTACTACGCCGAATCCGGTACGACCGGCGGACGCGACAAGCAGAAGACGGAAGATCGTATCGTCGCTTCGGCTCAGCATGATCACTTCTGGACTCAGAAGTTCTACCACTTCGAAAACGGCAAGTACGAGAAGGATAAAATCCAGCTCCTCGATCGCCGTATTCGCCTCGGTCTCGGTTTAGGTTATCAGTGGGCGGAAGATAGCCTTATCGAAAAGGTCGGCTCGTGGGACTTCGCGCAGGAAGCGGGTGCTAACTGGATCGAAGAGAAATTCGACGAGTATGATAGCGATACCGACGACGATTTCGCCGCGATCATGTACGCTCATCACCTCAAGTTCCGTCCGATCTTCAAAGAAGACGTCGAATTTTTCCACAATCTCGAATATCTCCCTCAGGTCAACGATTTCGAGCGTTATTTGATCACCACGGACGTTGGCGTGACGACGAAGCTCATTTACAACTGGGATCTTCTCGCCAAGATCGAGTGGGACTACAATTCGCGTCCCGCCATGTCGCGTAAGCGTAGCGACTATCGCTACATCGTCGGCCTCGGATATAAGTGGTAAAAGTCGCGATAGCTTATCCGCCGCTTTTGAGTGAGAAGGGGGTTCCTCTTCTCACTCAAAATCGTCAATTTCAGTGGTTCAGTAGACCTACTTACATTTTCCCCGTCGTTCCCGCTACCGCCGCTACCGTTCTCGATAAGGCCGGGTACGAGGTTCTGTTTTTGGACGGGATCGCTGCGGAACTGTCCGAAGCCGAATTCGATAAGCGTCTTAAAGCTTTCGCGCCCGATTTCGTCGTGATCGAGACGAAAACGCCGGTCGTAAAGCGCCACCTTAAATGGGTCTCGGAGCATGATTGCAAGGCGATTTTCGTCGGAGATCACGCTACCGCGCTCGGCGAAGAGTTGGTTAAAGAGAAGAACGTCCACGCCGTGATCAAAGGCGGAGATTGGGACTTGGGACTTAAAGCTTATTTGGAAGCGGGCGCGAAAACGGGTATATTCGACTTCCCGCTCGTGCATGACCTTAAGAGTTTACCGAAGATCGATCGCGATTTGGTCAACTGGAAGCTTTATGCGAAAAAGAACGGTAATTTCCGCTCGACGCCCGGAACGTACATCATGTCCGCGCGAGATTGCTGGCACGCGAAATGCACGTTCTGCAGCTGGACGACGCTTTATCCGGCTTATCGCACCCGCGATTATACGGAAGTCGTCGATGAAATCGAAGAGCTGGTCAATAAGTACGGCGTTAAGGAAATCATGGACGATTCGGGGAGCTTCCCGATAGGCTCGTGGCTGGAGGGATTCTGCAACGAGCTCATTCGCCGTGGACTGAATAAGCGCGTCAAAATCGATTGCAATATGCGCTTCGGTGCGCTCTCCAAGGAATCCTACGAGCTCATGAAAAAGGCGGGTTTCAGACTCGTTCTTTTCGGAGTCGAGAGCGCGAATCAGTATACGCTCGATCGTTTGAACAAGAATTTGAAGGTCGAGGACGTTAGACGCGGAGCCAAGTGGGCGAGCGAAGCAGGGCTCGAAGTTCATCTCACTTTCATGTTCGGGTATCCGTGGGAAGGAAAAACGGAAATCGCGAACACCGTCAAACTCGCCCGCGAGCTTCTCGCCTTAGGTCACGCTTCGACGCTACAATGCACGATGACCATTCCGTATCCCGGAACGCCGCTTTTCAAGGAACTCGACGCGGCGGACGGACTTACGACGCGCGATTGGGACGAATACGATATGCGCCGCCAAATCATGAAAACGCCACTCGTAACCGAAAAAGAAATCAAGGCGGCGATTCAAGAGGTTTATCGCGGTTTCTTTCAGATAGCGGCGCTTATAAAACGCCTTAAATCGACGAAGAGTCTCTCCGATCTCGATTTTTATTATCGCGGTTTTCGCTCGCTTATCGGTCACCTCTTCGATTTCAAAAGCCATGCGTAAATATCTCGCTATCGTACTAGGAGCGTTTATGCTCATTGGAGGCTTCGCTTATGAAGTCCACCTCGCTCGGGTCAAGCACGCTTCCCCCGCGCTTGCGGAATCGGCCTTCGCGGCGCTCGGTGGAGTGAGGGCGATTATCGCGGAGGTCGTCTGGTTCAGAGCCGATCGACTTCAAGAGGAAGGGCGGTACGTCGAACTTCGTCAACTCGCCGAGACGCTCACATTACTCGAACCTCATACACCGGAGATTTGGAGCTACGCGGCGTGGAATTTAGCCTACAATATTTCAATCATGATGCCCACCGACGAGGATCGTTGGCGCTGGGTCGAGGCGGCGATCAGACTCTTGAGAGATCGAGGGCTTAAATTCAACCCCGGAAGTCGCGAGATATGTCGCGAGCTCGCCTGGCTCTTCGAGCTCAAGCTAGGGGGTAAGCTCGATCAGGCCGCGCCGACCTTCAGAACGAAGTGGAAAGCGATCGTCGAAGACGTGAAGTCTCGTGATGCATGGGAAGAAATTGGCATGGAAAAGTCGAAAATGGATGAAATTGAGCGAATTACGGGATTTAATGATTGGGCCGATCCGCAGATGTCGGCAATGTATTGGGCGAAAGAGGGCGGTTTCACCGACATCTTCACCCAAGCGAAAATCATATACCAACGCACCCATAATATGATACAATACAAGGCATTATGAATAAGACCAGAATAGTCGCAATGAGCATTTTCGCCTCCGCGGTAGCATTCGCGGAGCCTACGGGTTTCGAGTGGGAAAATAACCAGCTCCTCAGCGAGGGCAAGGAGCCGACACGCGCGGCGTTCTCCGCTTTCAGCAGCGAGAAGTCCGCGCTTAAGATTTTACCCGAGTATTCCGAGAATCAGATTTCGCTCGATTCGGATACGGCGTGGAAATTCAAGTGGGTCAAGCACCCCGCGGAGCGCCCCGCCGGCTTCTGGAAGCCGTCTTACGACGTCTCCGATTGGGAGACGATCAAGGTCCCTTGCTCTTGGGAAGCGATGGGCGCGAGCGAAAAGGGCGGCTGGGGTACCGCGAACTACACGAATGTTCGTTACCCTTTCCGTCAGGACTATCCCGGCGGCTCGCGCGTCATGCTCGATCCTCCGTCGAATTACACCTCCTTCATCGAACGTAACCCCGTCGGCTCCTATCGCCGCGATTTCGACCTTCCGAAAGGCTGGGAAGGTTCCGAGATTTATTTGAAGTTCGACGGCGTGGATAGCTTCTTCTATCTTTGGGTTAACGGTAAGTACGTCGGATTCTCGAAGGATAGTCGCTCGCCCGCCGAGTTCAACGTCTCCAAGTATTTGAAGAGCGGTAAGAACACGGTAGCGCTCGAGGTTTACAAGTTCTCCGACGGCTCTTATCTTGAAGACCAGGATATGTTCCGTTTGTCGGGTATTTTCCGTCGTACGTGGCTCTTGAGGCGCGAATATATCCACGTCCGCGACTTCTTCGCGCTTCCGAAGCCCGTCGATAGCAATAACCTAAAGGGAGAATGGAAACTCGACGTGGAGGTCACCGCGACTTCGAGCGATCGTCACGTGATTTCGCCTATCGTCGAAGCGAAGCTCTTCGACTGGAACGATAATCTCATCACTAGCGGTTCTTCGAAGAATCTTATCTGCAGCGCCGGCGAGGACGGCATCGATCATATTTCGCTTTCGGTCGACAGCCCCAAGCTCTGGAGCGCGGAAGATCCGAATTGCTATAAGCTCGTTCTGGCTCTCAAGCGCGGCGACGCGACGAGCGACGCTCGTGAATACGTCTCGGCGATCGTGGGCTTCCGTACGTCTGAAATCAAGAACGGTCGCTACTATTTCAATAACGAGCCCATCAAGCTCAAGGGTGCGAATCGCCACGAGACTCACCCGATGTACGGTCACTTCGTACCGCTGGCGACGCATGAGCTCGACGTTCACGAACTTAAAGAGGCGAATTGCAATACGGTTCGTAACTCGCACTATCCTCAAGACGATTACTGGTATTACCTCTGCAACGTCCACGGCATTTATCTCGTAGACGAAGCGAACGTCGAATCTCATGGTTACGGCTATGGCGACAGCTCGCTTTCGCACCGTCCCGAGTGGACTAAAGCGACCGTAGATCGCGATATGTCGATGGTCGAGCGTAATAAGAACCATCCTTCGGTCGTCATTTGGTCATATGGTAATGAAGCGGGCCCCGGTGAAAATTTCCGTGCTTGCGAAGAGGCGATCAAAGCGCGCGATACTTCGCGCCCGACTCACTACGAGCGCGATTGGAGTTGCGCGGATATGGAAGGCTGTCAGTATCCGAACGTCAGCTGGGTTCAGCTCAAGGCGAAGGATAAGGATGCGAAAAAGCCGTTCTATATTTCCGAATATGCCCACAATATGGTTAACGCGATGGGCAACTTGAAGGACTATCAGGACGCGATCGAGTCTTCCGACGTAATCCTCGGAGCAACGATTTGGGACTGGGTTGACCAGGGGCTTTATATGGATAAGGACGGTAAGCGCATCATCGCGTTCGGCGGCGACTTCGGAGATCAGCCGAACGACGGCGCGTTCGTCATGAACGGATGCGTCCTTTCGGATCGTACGCGTGAGCCGGGCTTCTATGAAATCAAGCATGTTTATCAGAACTGGACGATCAGCGCCAGTGAAGATTTCAAGGAAGTCCTCATTTTCAATAAGAATCACTTCATTTCCGCCGCGGGTCATACCTGCGAGTGGACGGCGTATGAGAACGGACTGCCTTTCGCGCATGGTGAATTCAATCTTCGCGATTTGAAGCCGCGCACGACCGGTCGATATAAGATGCCGGCCGCGTTCGATCGTATTCTCGCTCGCGGTAATGACGTCCAACTTCGTTTCACGATCAAGCGCGGCGAGCAGGTCGTCGCGACCGATCAGATTCAGAAAGATGCTGCTGCCAAGGGCGTCGCCGAAGGTAGCGACGAAATCTCGATCGTTCCCGGTGAAGGAGATTTCGCGCTTTGCTCCGGCAATCTCTCGGTAACTTTCAGCACCAAGACCGGCTCGCCCGTTTCGATTAAGGAAGGCGATAAGGAATATTTGATTCGTCCTTGGAAGCTCGACGTTTATCGCGCGCCTTCTTCGAACGAAGTCGGGCTCGGAAATCAGTGGCTCAATTACGGCTTCTATGATATGAGCGCGACGGCGCTCGAGATCTCCGATATCGTAGAGCTCGAAAACGGCGATGTTTCGTTTTCGACGATCGTCGAATGGTCGGGAGCGACCAATCTTTCCAAGCCGGTGAAGTTTATGGTCGCTTCGCGCTGGACGATGCGTAAAGGCGGCGTTCTCGCTTGCACCTCCAAGATTCGTCCTTTCGGGCCGAAGGCGGAGCTCGCTCGCGTCGGTTGGTCGTTCATCTCGGGCGAGGATAATCCTAACGTAACTTGGTACGGAGCGGGCCCCTTCGAGAACTATGCCGATAGAAAGTCAGGCGCGTTCAAGGGGCTTTGGATGCTAAAGGGTAACGACTTCTTCGTTCCCTACGCGAGAAATGAGGACTGCGGCAACCGTGAAGATACCGAGGGACTCAAGATTTCCAACCTCGTTATTCGCACGCTCTCGAAGCCTTTCGCTTTCGAAGTCAATCCTTACACGCCTTCGGAGCTTATTGCGAAGATTCATCCCTCGGAACTCGATCCTTCGTCGAAGACGTACGTCGGTATTTTTGCCGCGACGCGTGGTCTCGGCGGCGCGAGCTGCGGTCCGGCGCCGATGGAGCGCGATGTGCTACGTACGAACGAGGACTATGATATGAGTTTCACGATTTCGCTTGGGGATAAGGAACTTATGGCGAGAACCTTCGCTTCGCTTCCCTTGCCGGAGCTTCCTGAACTTCAGCTCGGAACCGGCGCCAAGATCGTCTTCTGCTCGAGCCGCGAACCGAACGAAGGCGAGCCCGATCACCTTATCGACGGAGATCTTTCGACTTACTGGCATACTCAGTACGGCACGACGGTCGGTAATTTCCCTCACGTCGTCGTCGTCGACCTTACTAAGGAGAAAGAGGTTAGGGGATTCAGATTCTGGCAGCGTCAGTACGGCACGAACGGTATGGTCAAGGATCTCCAGATCGAGACCTCGCTTGACGGCGAAAATTGGGATAATCTCGGCAATATCCAGCTTTATCGCACCGTCGATGAGCAAACAATCGAGCTTTCCGAGCCGGTTAAATTCCGCTACTATCGTTTGACCGCGCTTAACAACTTCAACAATAATGACTTCGCGGCGCTTGCGGAAGTCGAGGTGATTACGAAATGAGCGAGTCCGATACTCAGAGACACTTTCTCCGTCAGTGGATTGAAAAGGACGTTGCCGAAGGCAAGACCGGCGGCAGGGTGGTTACGCGTTTCCCGCCGGAACCTAACGGCTATATTCATATCGGACATGCGAAGGCGATTTGTGTCGACTTCGGGATGGCGAAGCTTTTCGATGGCGAGTGCCACCTTCGTTTGGACGATACGAACCCGACGAAAGAGTCCGACGAATACGCCGAGAACATCAAGAAAGACATCAACTGGCTTGGATTTCAGTGGTCGGGCGAGGGTGACGCGGGAGAAAAGGGTTTCTACAACGCCTCGAATATGTTCGACAAGATGTACGAAATCGCCGAGGAGCTTATTCGCCGCGGTCAGGCGTACTGCTGTAATTTAGGGCAGGAAGAGTGGAAGGAATATCGCGGCGTTCCCGAAAAGCCGGGTACGCCGAGTCCCTCGCGCGACACGACTCCCGAGCGCAATCTCGAGATTTTCCGCGATATGAAGGCGGGTAAGTATGCGGATGGAGAGTGGTGCTTAAGAGCGAAGATCGATATGTCCTCGCCGAACATCCATTTCCGCGATCCCGTCCTTTATCGTATTCGTCACGTCTCGCACTATCACCTCGGTGACAAGTGGTGCATCTACCCGATGTACGACTTCGCGCATCCGATTGAGGACGCTTTGGAAGGCGTGACTCACTCTATGTGCACCTTGGAATTTGAAGTGCATCGTCCGCTCTATGATTGGGTCGTCGATCGCATGGACGAACAGGGGCTTCTTCCCACGAGAGGCGGCGTCAAGATCCGCACTCAGCAGCGTGAATTCGCTCGACTCAATTTGACTTATACGGTCATGTCCAAGCGTCTTCTTTTGAAGATGGTTCAGGATAAAGTGGTCGACGGCTGGGATGACCCCAGAATGCCGACCGTTTGCGGTATGCGTAGACGCGGATATACCCCAGGCGCGATTCGCGAATTCTGCGATCGTATCGGCGTCAGTAAGGTCGAGTCCGAGTCCGATCCTGCGCTTCTCGAATGGTGTGTCCGCGAAGAGCTTAATCAGACGGCGACTCGTCGCATGGCCGTTCTCGATCCGGTTAAAGTCGTTATCGATAATTTCGAGGGCGTAAGAGAAGTCGAGCTTCCGAATAATCCGCTTGATGAAGCGGCCGGTACGCGCAAGATTCCTTTCTCGAAGGAAATTTGGATCGAACGCGCCGACTTCATGGAAGTTCCCGAGAAGAAGTTCTTCCGCATGGCTCCCGGACAGGAGGTGCGTTTGCGCGGCGCTTGTATCTTCAAATGCACCGGCTTTATCAAGGATGAAAACGGCGTCGTGAGCGAAATCCACGGCACGTGGGATCCCGAGAGCTGGGGCGGAAACGCCGCGGATGGTCGCAAGGTGAAAGGTACGATTCATTGGGTCGACTGCGCTTCCGGCGAAGAAGCGGAAGTTCGTCTCTACGATAAACTCTTCATCGAGAAGGATCCGATGAAAGAGGGAAGCGAAAACTTCCTTAAATTCCTCAACCCCGATTCGCTCAAAATCGTGAAGGGTTATATCGAACCTGCGCTTTCTTCGGCGAAGGAAGGTGAACACTTCCAGTTCGAGCGTACAGGTTATTTCGTTTGCGATAAGAAGAACGTCTTCAATCGTACGTGCTCCTTGAAAGATTCGTATAAGCCAGCGTGATGAACAGAAGAGTCGTTATTACCGGAATGGGCATCGTCTCCCCGCTAGGGCAGTCGATTGACTCCGCATACGCCAGACTTAAGAAGTTAGAAAATTGCGTCGAAGTCGTTGAGAGCTTGAAAGGGTACGAGGGACTTAACTCGCACTTGGCTGCGCTTGCCCATTTCGAGAAACCCGGTCATTGGAATCGAAAGACGACGCGCACGATGGGCGAAGTCGCGATGTATGCGCTCGCCGCTACCGAACAGGCGGTTTCGGACGCTTCGCTCGATTCCGAGACGCTAGAAAGCGGTCGTACCGGAGTCGCTTACGGAAGTTGCTCGGGATCTATCGAAGCTCACCTCGACTTTTTCTCGCTTATGAGTTCGCATAAGGTCGAGCGTATCAATTCCGGCACTTATATCAAGCTCATGCCGCAGACTACGGCGTGCAATATTTCCGTCTATTTCAAGACTCACGGTCGGTTGGTTCCCACCGGCACCGCTTGTACTTCAGGTTCGCTCGCTATCGGTAACGCCTACGAGCTTATCAAAAACGGCAAGCAGGACGTGATGATCGCAGGCGGCGCGGAGGAGTTTTCTCCTACTCAGGTTGCGATCTTCGATACGCTTTACGCGACGAGCCTTAAAAACGATACTCCCGATAAGACTCCCTCGCCTTATAGCATCGATCGCGACGGCCTCGTAATCGGAGAAGGCGCTTGCACGCTCATTCTCGAAGAATATGAGCGCGCGAAGGCGCGAGGCGCGAAAATCTACGCGGAAGTCGTGGGCTTCTCGGAAAATACCGACGGCACTCATGTTACCAATCCCAACGCGGAGACGATGGCGCTGTGCCTGAAAGGCGCGATTGAAGACGCGGGAATCTCGGCGGATCGAATCGGTTACGTTAACGGACATGGCACCGCGACTAAGTCGGGCGACATCGCCGAGACGCAGGCGACGTATTCGGTTTTTCAGCGCGCGGTCCCCATTTCCTCGACCAAGAGCTATATCGGTCATACGCTCGGCGCTTGCGGCGCGATCGAAGCGGCGATGACGATTCTCTCGATGAACGAGGGCTGGTTCCACCCGAATCTCAATTTTGTCGCGGTCGACCCGGAACTCGGTGCGCTCGATTATATAACGGGCGAGGGTAGGCGTATCGATACCGATTACGTGATGAGCAACAATTTCGCATTCGGCGGAGTAAATACTTCGCTTATCTTCAAAAAGGTCAAGTAAACGATGAAAGACTTGAAAGCTGCTTATAAGACGATTGAAGCGGATCATTTCGCTCCGAAGATGGAAATTTCCTTTATCGATGGGGATAATCGCCAGACCTTTCATTATGAGAAGGTGACTTGGAATATCGAGGGTGTTGAAAAGGGTCTTCGTTACGGCGAGAATCCCGGCCAGGAAGCGGCGCTTTATAAGCTCGTTAACGGAAACCTCGTTCTCGGTGATGTCGAAATCCTTCAGTCGGGCCAGTACCTCGCTTCCGTTCCCGAGCTTCTTCAGTCGGGTAAGCACCCTGGCAAGACGAACGTTACCGATACCGATAACGCGCTCAATATCCTCCGCTATTTGATGGAGAAGCCGACGGCGGTTATCGTCAAACACAATAACCCGTGCGGCGTCGCGACGGGTTCGACTCTCGCCGAAGCGTATTATCGCGCGAACAAGGCCGATCGCCTCGCGGCGTTCGGTGGCGCGATTGCGCTTAATCGCGAGTGCGATATCGAAACGGCGAAGCTCATTATCGAAAACTACGCCGAAGTCGTCGTCGCTCCGGATTTCAAGCCGGGCGTGATGGATCTCTTCGCGACGAAGAAGAATCTCCGCGTCTTCCGTATCAAGAATATGGATCGCCTTACGTCTTTCGTCGCAAAGCACGTTATCGATTTCAAGAGTTTGATCGACGGCGGTATCGTCGCTCAAACTTCGTTCTCGGCGAACGCGAGAAAACCTGAAGATTTTATGCCCGCTTACTGCAATCGTAAGATCACCGATAAGGAAACGGGCGAAGTCAGCTTTAAGGAGTATAAGATCAATCGTCTCCCGACCGAGAAGGAATACGAAGACCTCGTTTTCGGCTGGCTCGTCGAGGCGGGCGTCACTTCGAACTCGGTTCTTTACGTCAAGGACGGAGTCACGGTCGGTATCGGTACCGGCGAGCAGGATCGCGTAGGCGTCGCGGAAATCGCGCGAGATAAGGCCTATACGAAGCATGCCGACTGGATCGCTTGGGAGAAGTACGGTAAGCCCTATAATGATCTTCGTCTCGCTTTCGGCGAAGAGGACGGCGCGAAGAAGCAGGCTGAGATTATGGAGCAGACGAAAGCCGAAAAGGGCGGTCTTCCCGGTTGCGCGATGGTTTCCGACGCATTCTTCCCGTTCCGCGATGGACTTGAAGTCGGTCTTCGCGAAGGTATCACCTCGGTCGTTCAGCCCGGTGGCGCGATTCGCGACTGGGATGTTATCGACTGCGCTAATGCCGCAGGAATCGCGATGGTCTTCACCGGACAGCGCAGCTTCCGCCACTAATTCTAAATCGGATTAAAGGAGAACAGTAAAAAATGAACGTCATCACATTTGAACAGGCGTGGAACTACGGCGGGCCTCTCATGTATGTGCTCGCGGGCTTTTCGGTTATCGCGATTGCGGTTATGATGTACCTCTGGTATTCGCAGCGTCAAGGCGTATGTGTCCCCGATGCGCTCGCGCGCATCAAGGCCGCGAAAGATCCTGCCGCGGAAGCCGCTCGTATCGCCGATCGTCTTAACGCCGCGGTCGATTGGCTCGCCGATATCGCCGCGATTGCGCCGCTCGTCGGTCTTCTCGGTACTGTTCTCGGTATGTTCCAGGCTTTCGGCGGCATCGCCAGCGACGTTACTGCGGGCGCGAAGCCTGTCGTTCTCGCGGCCGGCGTCTCGCAGGCGATCGTCACGACGATCTTCGGTCTCGTGGTAGCGATTCCTTGTCTTTGCATGTACGCGCTTTTCCGTCGTCGCGCCATGAAGCGCATCGCCGAGATCGAGGAGCTCGCTTAATAATGAAAATCCCGCGCAAACGCACTTCGCGCGCCCCGCAATTCGCGCTGACGTCAATGCTCGACGTCATCTTCCTTCTCCTCTGCTTCTTCGTGACGGTCAGCGTCTTTTCGCAGTGGGAAAGTGAAATCTCGATCAAGCTCCCGTCGGCTACGACGAGTGAACAGCCTGATCGTCTGCCCGGCGAAATCATCGTCAATATTTCGATGGAAGGCGTCGTAAAGGTCAATGGAGCGGTTTTGACGCTCGAAGATCTTCAGGGTCGACTCGCGAAAATTTCGAAGTTTTATCCGGGCCAGCCGGTTATCATTCGTGCCGATAAAGAAACCAAGTACGAAGAGATCGTGAAAGTGATCGACACTTGCCGCGCGGCAGATGTTTGGAACTTCTCGCTCGCTACCGAAAATCAATGAATCTAATCCCTTTGATCTTGCTTACAGTCGCCGTTCTGCCGTCCGATAGGCTGCAGATGGCCGACCGTCTTTTCAATAAGGGCCAGTATAAGGACGCGAAAGCGGAATATATGGCGCTTAGGAATGCGCCCGGAATCGCCGGGGATGAGCTCTTGTTCCGCTTGGCGGAGACCAATCGTCTTTTAGGCGATACCGAGAAGGCGAACGCCGAGTTTCGTGCGCTTCTCGAGCGATTCCCTTCGTCCAAATATGTTCATCGCTCCAGGCTCGTTCGTGCGCTTGCTCTTAAAGACAAGAACGAAAAGATCAAAGAATTGAAGCTCCTTGATAACGATACGGTTGATGCTCAGACTCGTGCAGCGGCGCTCTATAATCTGGGTACGCTCACGCGTGACGCCGAAGTTCTTCGCCGATCGATCCAGCTCGAGCCTAAGGGACGATATGCCGATTACGCGTCTTTTCATCGCGCGGCGATTTTAACCGAGTCAGATAAAGACGCCGATCGTCGAGAGGCGATTAACGAACTGTTGAAAATCGCTTTCGGAGGAAATGCTCAATTCCAGGAAGAAGCGCTTTATCTCGCGAGCGTTCAGAATTATTCCTCCAAACGATACGACGAGTCGGTCAGCCTTTTCAATCGCTATTTGAAACTCTATCCAAAAGGCAAGCACGTAGAGTCGGTGAGAACGGCGAGCGCCTGGTGTAATTATCTTACCGGTCGCTATTCTGACGCGATTCAGATCGCGAGTAATCAGGAGGGCGACGATCTCGCGTATTTGCTCGCCGCTTCGACTCAAGCGATCGGTAGCGCGGAAGAAGCTCATTTCCTTTATAAGGCTTATTTGGATAAATACCCGATGGGCCGTAATCGTACGAATGCGGAGCTCGCCGTGTCGCGTATGAATTTCACGATAGCGGAAAAATCAGGCGATATCAAGCTCGCGATCGAATCGGCGAAGAAGGCGCATGAGATCTCGAAAGCGGTCGGAGATTATTTACGACTTGCGTGGGCGTACGAGAAGAACTCACAGCTCGCGGAAGCGCAAGCGATTTATCTCGATATTCGTCGTTCGGATCCCGATTCTTCCGAGGCGATGGAGGCGATGTATCGTAAGGCGATGCTCGATATGCGAGCGGAAAAGTGGTCCGCCGCGGAGATGGGTCTCGCGGAGGTCCTTTCTTCACCGAAGGTCGGCTCTCGTAAAGCGTCGGCGCTTTTTTGGAGAGCGATCGCCGCGATTCGACTGGAGCATGAGCAGGAGGGCGCTCGTTATTTGAAGGAGGCGCTTGAACTCGGGCTTTCTCTTGACGAACAGCGCGAGGCCAGACTCTTGATGGCGGATATCGCTTTTGAGAGCGGTCGCGATGAAGAAGCGAAAGCGGAGTATGAAAATATCGTATTCGATGGAGGATGCGATCGAATGAGCGCGGCGAAGACGCTCGCGGTCGGTAAACTTATCGGCGGTAAGGGTGCTAAGATTTGTGCTGAATCGCTTATCAAAAACGATTCTCCCGAATGGCGGCAGGCGGGGTATGTGCTCTTGGGCGTGAGCGAGGAAGAATCTGAAGCGTACATTGCGGCGATAGACGCTTATCGTAATGCGATGGCGATTCCGGTCGTGATCGAAGATATCGCTTCCGCTTCTTTAAGGCTCGGTCGTCTTGAGATGAAGCTCGGTGAATATGACAAGGCCGACGCGACGTTGAGAAAATCGGTTGAATACAATTCAAAGTCGCCTCGTGAACGCGCGGAAGCGTATTTGCTTTTGGCGGAAAACTCGGCTTTGAGCGGGGATATGAAAAGTGCGCGCGGCTACGCTACGGTGGTGACCACGCTTTTCGATGACGCCGAATTGATCGAAAAGGCGAACAAGATTTTGGAGAAATGATTTAAATGACGAACGAAAGACGCCAAGAAGCTATCGTGATCGCGCTGATCGCCTCGGCGATTGTACATGTCGCGCTCATGTTCTATTTTCGTCCGAAAGTCATGGCTGTCGTAATTAACGACGACGGCAAAGTCGGTCGTAGAGAAGCGATGCGTGTTTCGCGTAGCGAAGCGAAGCCCAATCCCGTTCAGATTTACGATCTGGACGATGTCGAGGCCAAGCGCGAAGCTCCGATCGCCGAAAGCTCGATCGACTCGATCACTATCTCGCCGGTTGAGAACGTCAGCGACGTAGTCGCCGAAATCAAGAATCCCGCACCCGAAATACTTTCCGAAAGCGAAGCCGAGCCGATCGTTGAAGACCCTACGGTTTTCGAGGCGAATGTCATCAAGCTTGATGATGTCGTATCCGGTAAGATCGCCGCGATGCCGATCGATACGCCGACGATAGTAGAGCAGGGGGCGACGATTCAGAGCGCTCCTGATTCGGGCGCGATAAAGCCGGAAATGCCTGATTTCAATCCCGATACATTCTTCCCTCCGGAAATCGCTTTCGAGGAGAAAGTGACCGATCGCTTCGAGAGCGCCCCCGAGACGAGATCGATCAGTGAATTCGTGCCGTCGGAAGAAGTTTATGAAGAAGTCGATGAGAAGGTCGTTGAAGCCGAAAAAGAAGCGATTCGCGAGCTCATGAACGTCGACGACGCGAATGATCTTTGGCCGATGCTTAACGTTTCGATGACGAAGCAACTCTTCGAGGGTTATATTTATTATAAGGTTATGATATCGCCGAAAACGTCCGCTTCTACAACGAATTCGGCTAAAAACGTTTTGCCGGTCGTTCCTAAAGATATCGTTATCTTGATAGACGCTTCGGGCTCGATCGGAAACGATCGTCTTGAGAGCTGCCGTATCGCCGGTAAAAAGATTCTTCGTACCTGCACCAATACCGACGATCGATTCAA
Source organism: Kiritimatiellia bacterium (assembly GCA_024405265.1). Lineage (GTDB taxonomy): Bacteria > Verrucomicrobiota > Kiritimatiellia > RFP12 > UBA1067 > UBA1067. The sequence continues at coordinate 25,109 of JAKSOZ010000020.1, forward strand.
TATCGTTGCGTTCCGCGATAAGTATAAGTATCTTTCGCAGAAGTGGATGAATTGCGATAAGGAAGGTCTTGATTATGCCGATGCGTGGCTTAATCGTTTGGCGGCACACGGTCGAACTGACGTTTTCGCGACAATCAGCTCGGTTTTGACGTTGCCTCGTGATCCCAGACGTCCTTTGATCGCGATGGTAGTTACCGATGGTGAAGCGAATACCGGTGTCAGCGAAACGGCGCAGATTCTCTCCCAGTTCACTTCGCTTAATGACGGCATGATTTCCGTTTACATGTACGGCGTCAAGAGCTCGGCCAATAAGGAACTTATCGACGTTTTGACGCGAGGAAATCGCGGCGAGAGCTACATTCATCAAGGTACGCGTTGGACGGCGGGTAAGTTCATCGATTCGCTTTCGGCGAAGTTCCGCGATCCCGTTTTGACCGATCTTCGCATCGTCTATTCGGCGAATGTCAACGCAGAAGCTTTCCCTCGTAGGCTTAAGAATCTTTATCGCGGAGAAACCCTTACGTTCGTCGGACGTGTGAAGGCGGGGACTCCAGAGATCGCGTTCTCGCTTAAGGGTCTTAACGGGGATAAGACGTACGAAAGCTTTATCAAGATTCCGGTCGCAGTCGCTTCCGTAGATCCCTCGATTCCCAATCTTTGGAAAGAAGAGCAGGCCGTTGATAGCAAGCTTAATTAAAAGCTTAATGATCGCGGCGAGTTTTTCCGTCGCGATCAATACGGATATTCCTTCTTTAATCGGTGGGGACGCCGAGATAGTTTCTCTTGCGCGTAAATCCTCGAACACTCTTCGAGTTCTTTGTGATACTCCTGCAGCAGTTGAAGCGGCGAAGTCGGTTTTCGATTTCGATACTCCGATCGACCCTAAGTCGATGTATATGCTCCTCAGTGAGAAGGGAGAGGGTGTTCTCGGAGATAAAGCGCGCCGATTGCTCGGGGACGGTGAGACGAAGAAAATCGAGCGCGCCGCCAAGCGCCGCGATTTCATGGGCGTCGGTCTTTTCCCGAAGGCGATCGATCCTTATTATTTTCTGAACGACTTCGTGCTTGAGCTTAAGGCGTATAAACCGGAATTGCCGGAGGGCGCTGAACTCTTGTACGGATCATGTCGAGGGAAAGGTTCGAGCGTCAAGACAAAGAATTTGCTGTCGTTGGCTAAAAAACGTAGAGATATTCATCTTTCAGGATCTCCGTTTCATACCTTGATCGCGACCGAGCGGACTAAGCGAGAAGTCAATTTCCTCGGGGTGATTTCAATCGCCGCGGTTTTTGTTCTAGGATTTCTGCTCGCTCGTACATGGCGCATCTTTCCTCTCCTTTTTCTTGCGCTTACGCTTGGCTTTGCGGCGGCGATCCTTGTCGTGATTCTCGTTTTCAAGTCGATTCATATCGTGACCATACTCTTCGGAACTTCTTTGATCGGGCTCGGCGTCGACTACTGTTATCACGGCTTCATGGAGCCGGAAAAGAAAAAAGAGCTTACTTCCGCGCTTGTCACGACCTCGCTCGCTTTCGTTCCTTTGTTCTTCTCGGGCGTTGCCGCGCTCTCGCAAATGGCGCTCTTTACGATTGTCGGGATTGTGGTTATTTATATCTTTGTTATTTTAACCGCAGATCGCTTTGCGATACGCAAAGATTTCGGTCAGAAGATTTTGTCTTCGCCCCGCGAATACGCGGACGACAAAAGTCTTCTGCCCGAGCTTCCGAAAACTACCTGGCAGATTCTTAAGGGTATAGCATTCGTAGCTCTGATCGCTTTTTCTGGGCCAATGTACTATGATAATTCACCCGATGCGTTCTATAAGCCCGACTCTTTTTTGGCGGAGAATGAAGAAGCGGTAAAGAAAGTCTCGAATCCCGATTCGCTCGGCTTTTCGCTCGTTGACCTCGAAGACTGGCAACGCGAGAACCTCGAGCTTAAAAAGAAGTTGCGGGGCGTCGGGGACGTCGCCCCCTACCAACCCCTTATCACTTCTTCCGATTTGCCGCCTCAGATGACGGTTAATATCGGCGGTCGTTCTAAGCTCATTCTTCCGGGGGAGCGCAATCTTAAAGATGAGCTTGAGAAGTTGCTGAATGGTTTTGCTTTGAAGTCCTATTATGGCCTTGTCCTTGCCGTTTTGGCGATAACCCTTGTTGCGATCGTGATCTACCGCTTTAGTTTCCTTCGCATTGTCGGCCCCATAATTGCCGCGCTGATATTGACCTTTTGTACGCTACCGATTTTCGGCGAGAAAATCAACTTCTTCCACATTCTTTCCCTATTTATCGTCATGGGCCTCGGCATCGACTACTCGATCTTCCATTTCCAACTCAATCATCGACTAGCGCCTAGACCGAATAAAACGGTTGTTTTCTTTTCTTTTCTTACCTCTCTTCTCGGCTTTGGACTCCTTGGTCTTACCTCGTTCCCCGTCACTCGCTCGATGGGGCTCACCATCGCTCTCGGCCTCGTTTATTCCTATCTTTTATCGCTCCCATCAAAAAAGTCTCCATCATCAATCAACACGCCCGCAGGAGCTTGGCACAGCCAAAGCGAGCAATCCGCAGGTAAGTTAAGGATCATGCTTATCTTTTGGATTTACAAGTATCTCGGTAAATCCGCCGCGAAGCTGCTTTTCTTCCCGGCATTTCTTTTTATCTACCCGTTTTGTCGACCTGCGAAAGCGGCGCTTGAAGATTTCTATCGCGTTACAGGACTTAAGGGAAGCGTTTTCAAGCAACTGTTATCGTTTGCATGGTCAATGATCGATAAAACCGACGCGTGTTCACTTAATAAGAATCCGCCGAAGATCAAGCTTAAAGGAGATCTTGATTGGATGAAAGGCGGTTGCTTCCTCCTCTCCACGCATCTTGGCTGTATCGAAGTACTGCCGGCGTTAAGGAGCGAATATCCTGGAGCCTCTAAGGTCAACGCTTTTCAGCAACTCGGGCATGACGCGGTCTTTACTGAAATATTTCTCAAATACATGGATAAGGACCAACTGACGCTTCATGCCGTTGAAGATATCGGGGTCGAAACCGCCGCGAATATGAAAGAAGCGATCGAGCGCGGAGAGATCGTTTTGATGGCGGGCGATCGGCCATCGGCGGGCTCGAAAGCCGTTTTGAAGCATAAGTTCTTCGGACATGTTTGCGAGTGGCCGAAAGGGGTCTTTCGCTTTGCGAAATTGATGGAGTCTCCCGTCTATGCGATCACGATGGTTAAAACCGGGTGGAGTTCGTACGAAGTTCATGCGAAGAAACTTGATGTATCAGAACTGTTGCCGCAGTACGTCGAGTTTCTAGAGTCGGAAGTTAGCGCCTACCCGGAACAATGGTATAACTTTTATCAATATTTCAGATAACAGTCTCCATCAAGTCGTGTTTGTCGCTTACGTGAATAAATGATATAATATCAGTCAACAAGGAGGTACTAATGAAGGAATGGATATTAACAACGGGATTAACCGCGATCTTGAATATCGTAATCGCGCTTATTATGCTAGGCGCAGGTTCTTTGGCGATAAATCTTTTGTCGAAAGGCGTGGAACGGGCAATTTCCAAGGCGAAGAATCATGAGCTTATCGCTCGCTTCATCGGTTCCGTTATCTCCAAAGGTTGCTGGGCGATTTTGATCGTGGCGGTTTTGAGTCGACTCGGAGTTAACGTGGGGCCCCTGATCGCCGGCCTCGGAGTCACGGGTTTCATTCTCGGCTTCGCGTTCCAAGAGTCGCTTGCGAATCTTGCGGCAGGTATGATGATCGCGCTCAATAATCCTTTTAAGGTCGGAGATTACGTAATCGTCGCCGGTCTCGAGGGGTCGATTCTCGAGGTCAATATGATGGCCACGATCCTCGCCTCTGCCGATAATAAGAAAATCGTCGTACCTAATAAGGCGGCCTGGGGTAGCCCGATTACCAACTTTTCCGCTATGAAAACGCGCCGCGTCGAAGTTGTGGTCGGAATTTCTTATGGCTCGGATATCACGAAGGCCAAATCCGTAGCGTTGGAAACCGTTAATTCCCTTGAGGGAGTTCTTGAAGATCCGGCGCCGATTGCCGAGGTCAAGAGCCTCGACGATAGTGCCGTTACGTTGATCGTTCGTGCCTGGACCAAGAACGCCGATTATTGGAAGGTGTTTTTCGCGGCCAATCAGTTGATTAAGGAGGCTTTCGACAAGACCGGAGTCTCGATTCCGTATCCTCAACTCGACGTCCGAGTCATTCAATAGACAACCGCCTTTAAATTATGGTATAATGACCGCCATGAATATATCTATTTTGTTGGCTACGGCCTTGGTTGGAAATATCTATCCTACGCCTAAAATGTCCTGCCCCGAGGGGTTAGGCGAGGAAGGTTATCGTATTACTATCTGTAACGTCACTAACGAAACCGGTACGACTCATAACATCAAGACCGAATTCAATTCGGAAGCCGGACATTTTTATGCCTCGAAAACGCTGAAGAAACTCAACGAACTATACAACGGCGATTTGCCTGAGATGGTTCTCGAAGATACTCCCGATATCCTGTACCGCGGTGTCGTCGAGGGTTTTTACGGTCGTCCTTGGGGTCACGCGGCGCGTCTTAAGCTCATGACTTATATGGGTGACCTTAAGATGAATACCTACATCTACGGGCCGAAGGACGATCCTTATCACCACGCGCGTTGGAAACAGGCGTATCCGAAGACGATGCAGCGCGAGTTCAAGGAACTCCTCGATGCTGCGGATCGCAATTTCGTGAAGTGCTATTGGGCGATTCATTTGGCTGAAGCTCAGGACTCCGATTTCCCGGCGATTATCGAAAAGCTCGAGTCGATGTACAATATCGGTTTTCGCTCTTTCGCGGTCTTCTTCGATGATTACGGTTCGAACGGATCTTCGCACCACGCGAAGATCTGCAACTATATCTTGAACGAGTTTCTCAAGAAGAAGGGCGACTGCAACAAGCTTATCGTTTGCCCGAACGTCTATTGGGGTAACGGCAACAATGTTTATTGCAAGACACTCGGCGCCGAGCTCGACCCCTCGATCGAAATCATGTGGACGGGTCGCACGATTTGTACCGACATCGACGCGAAGATTTCCGCCGAGGTCGAGGCGAATTATCAACGCTCTCCCTTCGTTTGGTGGAACTGGCCCGTCAATGACTTCCGTCGTTCAAAGCTACTTATGGGCCCGACCTATGGCGTAGAGCCCTACAAGTTCGGCGGTTTCGTCACCAACCCGATGGAAAATTTCGAAGCTTCCAAGGTCGGCATCTTTGGCGTCGCCGATTTCGCTTGGAATATGCACGCTTTCGATTCGCGTAAGAACTGGCTCGCGGCGATTGATCGTCTCTTCCCTTATGCGAAGAGTGCGATGAAGCGTTTCTGTGATCACAATGCCGACCCGAACGAAATCGGCTCCTCGCCGAAGTGGGGTTGGACGCGTAGGGAGAGTGAACTCTTCCTCGAATCGGGTAAGTCGCTCGAAGACGAGTGCCGCGATATGATCGCGACCGCGCGTGAGCTCGAGGTCGTTCTTCCCGACGAAGATCCCGATCTCTGGCGCGAAGTGAAGAATTGGGTCGCGATGATGGAGACGGTCGGTGAAGAAGGTATTGCAGTCATTAAGGGAGATATCCCCGCTTTCGAAGCCGCGCGTCAGCGCAAGAAAGAAATCGGTGAGGAGCAGACCGAGTATTTCAAGTCGATGACTTTCCAACACGATAAGCGTAACTGCCAGCCGTGCTACGTCGCGACTACGGTCATTCAGCCGCAGATTGATGCGCTCGCGAAGGATATGCTTCGTTCTCGCGCCGACCTCTATTTCCGCTATTATCCCGTTATCGGCGAGACCGTCGGCAATATCGCGAACTTGAAGGGTGCGGCACTTCACGGCGAGCGTCAGAATCGTCTCGTCGTCATGGATGATGTTCGCGAACAGATTATTGCGAAGCCGGGCGAGTGGTTCGGTATCAAGATTCCCGATGACAGCGCGATTTCGTGGGTCTGGGCCAACTTCGATACCGACGATGTCTCGAAGGGTAAGATTATGCTCTCTTCTGATGGTGAACATTGGGTCGATTCGAAGGAAAAGACGAACGGCAACGGGCTTTATACTTTCAAAGTCGATAAGGCCTGGAAGTATCACTACGCCGTTTGGGTGAACACCTCGAAGACCGAGACGATCACTTTCAAGATCAAGCGCTTTAACGTCGATTTGTAATTTAAGAAAAGAAAGGAAATGATTACATGAAGATTCTCGTTACGGGCGGAGCCGGCTTTATCGGCAGCCACACTTGCGTCGAACTTTTGAACGCCGGACATGAAGTCGTCGTCGTCGACAACCTCTGCAATTCTTCGAAGAAGTCGCTCGCTCGCGTCAAGAAGATCACGGGTAAGGACGTCACTTTCTACAAGCTCGACATCCGCGATGAAAAGAAGCTCAATGCGATGCTCGATAAGGAAGCGCCTTTCGCGGCGACGATTCATTTTGCGGCGTTGAAGGCCGTCGGCGAATCGACGAAGATACCCCTCAAGTATTATAACAATAACTTGGGTGGCACGTTCACGCTTCTCAAGTGCCTCGCCGATCATAACTGCAAGAACATCGTCTTCTCGTCCTCCGCGACCGTTTACGGCGACCCCGCGAGCGTGCCGATTCGCGAAGACTTCCCGACCCCTGGCTGCACGAACGCCTATGGTTGGACGAAGCTCATGATGGAGCAGGTCTTCAAGGATGTTCAGAAGGCCGATCCCGAGTGGAACGTCATCCTTCTTCGTTACTTCAACCCGATTGGCGCTCACAAGTCGGGCCTTATCGGCGAAGATCCCGCCGGCATTCCGAATAACCTCCTCCCGTTTGTCGCTCAGGTCGCCATCGGCCGTCGCCCCGAACTCAGCGTCTTCGGTAACGATTATCCGACTCCCGATGGCACAGGCGTTCGTGACTATATCCACGTCGTCGACCTCGCTATCGGTCACTTGAAGGCGATTGAAAAGCTCGAGAAGGAGCCCAAGCTCGGCCTTAAGATTTACAACCTCGGCACGGGTAACGGCTACTCCGTTCTCCAGATCGTCAAGGCGTTCGAGAAGGCCTCGAAGCGCACGGTCGCTTACAAGATTTGCCCTCGTCGCCCCGGCGATATCGCCGAATGTTGGGCCGATCCCTCGCTCGCTTTGAAGGAACTCGGCTGGAAGGCCGAGCGCGGCATCGAAGAGATGTGCAAGGATGCTTGGCGTTGGCAGAAGAAGAATCCTTACGGCTACAACAAGCCCAAAGCGTAAGCGCTTTGGCTTGAAGGTGAAGGTTGAAGGTGAAGGTGAAGAACTGTAGTGTTTGAAACCATTGACCAGATACTTGAAGGAATAGAAGCCGAGCTTTCGCTTATGCGGGAGCTCGGCGTTCGTTCCGTTCCCTTCGACCGCGAGCTCTTGAGAGAAGAGGTTATAGCAGGAGGTGTAGATGGAGGTCAAGGTGAAGGTGAACAAAGGAGGTCACTTCCCAAAAATGAAGGAACTCCTTCACTAAGCACTCAACACTCATCGCTTATCACTAAACCCACCCCGCCCCCCAATCCCGTCCCCGATCGTATTGTCGCGCTCAACTCCATTAAGCGCGAAGCCTATGACTTCGTTTTTCTTCATGACCGACCGCTTTCCGAGAAGGGGATGGAGATGCTCGATAAAATCATTGAAGCGATGGGTAAGACCCGAGGAACGGCTCCGCTCCTGACCGGTTACGATCCCAAGGTCTTCCCGAGGGCGAAAGTGTATATCGTTATGGGTTCGGCCGCGCTTAAGAAGTTCATGCCGGATATGCGCGTCAAGTATTTCGCCAATGCTAAAAGCGCCGGAGGACGACAGGTTCATTTCACGTATTCTCCTGATTATATAACGCGCTTCGACCAAAAGGATCCTTCGATTATATCGATAAAAATCCAGATGTGGCGAGCTTTGAAGCAGCTTAAAAATTTTTGAAAATACCCCCTTGCGCAGTCGAGGGGATTTTTGATATAATACCCACTC
>JAKSOZ010000021.1 GCA_024405265.1 Kiritimatiellia bacterium
GGTGAGGCTAGTGACGCGAGGTTGAGCGTTGAGCTGAGTGATTGAGAGCGTTTCGGTTCGGCTAGAGAGCGTTTAGGCGCAAGCGAGACGAGGAGTTAAGGACGGCGGGACGCCGGATAAGACGACGAAGTATCGCGATGCGAATAGACGCTATTATAGCCGGGAGAAACGCTCTTCAAGAACGGGAGCGAGACCGAAAGCGAAGCGGCATCTCGCCGAATTCGACCAGGGTGCCATGCGCGGCGAATTTGGGGGCCGCAAGTCGAACGGAACTAAGCGAAAACGAGATTGAAACGACGAGATGTCGACCGAGACTAATCTAAAGATTGTCGAGCGTCGAAACAGCTCTCAGTTTCAAGCCGTTTTCGCTAGCGAGTACGATTGCCCCCAAATTCGCCGACACAAGGAAAGGCAATGAGTAGGCTTTGAATACGGAAGCCGCTTCAATTCAATATCGTGAGCCGCTATAGCGCGGCGAGGATCAGCGAAGTGATTTCAGAGCACGAAAGCGTTCCTCCGAGATCAGCGGTGCGAGCACCCGACTCAAGTACGCTTAAGACGGCGTTCTCAATCGATTTCGCCTCATTTTCAAGCCCGAACGAGTATTTAAGCATCATCGCTACCGACAGTATCGTCGCAATCGGGTTCGCAATGCCCTTTCCGGCGATATCGGGAGCGGAGCCGTGAATCGGCTCGTACATCCCGAAGCCGTCGAGACGTAAGGACGCGGAAGGAAGCATGCCGATAGAGCCCGTGATTTGCGAAGCCTCATCGGAGAGAATATCACCGAACATATTCTCGGTTAAGAGGACATCGAACTTTTGCGGAGCGCGTACAAGTTGCATCGCGGCATTGTCGACGTACATATGTTCCAGCGTAACCTCGGGGTAATCAAGCGCGACTTTATTTACGGTTTCTCGCCACAAACGGCTGGTTTCGAGCACATTTGCCTTATCTACGCTCGTTACCTTTTTGCCGCGCTTCATCGCGGCCTCGAACGCCATCTTGGCGATGCGTTCGATTTCAGGTATCGAGTAGGCCATAATATCGCTGGCGCTTTGGCCGTCATCTGCGCGCTTGTGTTCGCCGAAATAAACTCCGCCCGTAAGTTCGCGCACGACGAGGATGTCGAGACCTTCGCCGATAATCTCGCTCTTTAGGGGCGAGGATTCTTTCAAAGGCGCCCAGACGGTGGCCGGGCGAAGGTTGCAGAAAAGTCCGAGACCTGAGCGAAGTCCGAGGAGCGCCTTTTCGGGGCGCTTGGGGCCGGGGAGTGCATCATATTTAGGTCCGCCGACAGCACCTAAAAGGACTGCATCGGCTTTTTTACAAGTCTCGAGCGTTTCCATCGGCAAACACTCTCCCGCGGTATCGTAGGCCGCCCCGCCCACCAAGCGCTCTTCAATCACGAACTCGTGACCGAACTTGGTTTCGACTTTCTTAAGAACTTTCAAGGCCTCGGAAACGATCTCGGGACCGATTCCATCGCCCGCAACTACCGCAATCGTCTTTTTCATGGCTTAAAGTCCTTTCATATAAGAAGCGAGACCTCCCGCTTTGATAAGATCCTGCATGAACGGAGGAAACGGCTCGGCCTCGAAAGTCGCGCCGCTCGTCTTGTCGATGATTTTGCCCGTATCGAAATCGACTTCGACTTCATCGCCCGCCTTTATCGCTTCGGCCGCTTCAGGGCACTCGAGAATCGGAAGCGCGATATTAAGCGCGTTACGATAGAAAATGCGAGCGAAGGACGCGGCGATAACGCAGGCAATGCCGCAGGTCTTGATCGCGAGAGGCGCGTGTTCGCGCGAAGATCCGCAACCGAAGTTCTTCCCGGCGATCATGATTTCGCCTTCTTGCACTTTAGAAGCGAAAGAAGTATCGATATCTTCCATGCAATGCTTCGCCAATTCCTTCGCGTCGGGCGTATTAAGATAACGCGCGGGAATGATGACGTCGGTGTCGACGTTGTCACCGTATTTCCAAGTTTTTCCTTTTGCTAACATAATGTAAATTCCTTCACTTATCAATTATCGTTTATCACTTATCACTCGGAGCGGCAATTCGACCTTGAATTGCCGACTCCGCTGCAACAGCGGGTGATGCAAGATAGATTTCAGATTCGACGTGGCCCATGCGACCGACGAAGTTACGATTTGTGGTAGTAACCGCCTTTTCTCCTTTCGCCAAGATTCCCATATAGCCCCCTAAACAAGGTCCGCAAGTTGGAGTCGAAACAACGCACCCCGCTTCGGCGAAGATTTTAAGATACCCCTTCTCCATCGCTTCAAGCCAAATCTTTTGAGTGGCAGGAATAACGATGCAACGAACCGATTCGGGAACCTTCTTTCCCTTCATCACTTCTGCGGCAATCGCGAGATCGGAAATACGCCCGTTAGTGCAGCTGCCGATGACGACCTGGTCGATCTTGATTTCGTCGATTTCGTCAATCGTGTGCGTATTCTCGGGTAAGTGCGGGAAAGCGACCGTCGGCTTTAAGCTCGCCAAATCGATTTCAATCGTCTTGCGATACTCGGCATCCTCATCTGCCGCGTAAACGACAGGTTCTTTCGCGCCATGCGCTTTCAAGTATTCGCGGCACTTATCATCAACAGGGAAAATGCCGTTTTTCGCCCCGGCCTCAATCGCCATATTGGCAATCGTGAAACGGTCGTCCATCGAAAGCGCAGCGACTCCATCGCCCGTAAACTCCAAGCTTTCGTATCGCGCGCCATCGACTCCGATCTTGCCGATCAAGTGAAGAATGACGTCCTTGCCGCCGACATATTTCTTCGGCGCGCCTTTAAGAACGACCTTGATTGCGGAAGGAACCTTGAACCACGTCTGCCCCATCGCCATTCCCGAAGCCATATCGGTCGAGCCGATGCCGGTCGAAAAGGCGCCGAGAGCACCATAAGTGCAGGTATGCGAATCGGCGCCGATCACGAGGTCACCTGCGGTAACCAGACCCTTCTCGGGCAAGAGCGCATGCTCAACACCGCAATCATGACCGACTTCAAAATAGTTCTTGATTTCGTGAGCGCGCGCGAACTCGCGCATGCACTTACACTGCGTCGCGGCCTTGATGTCTTTATTCGGAGTGAAGTGATCGGGTACGAGCGCAATCTTATCTTTATGAAAGACCGTCTCACGACCGAACTTCGGAAATTCGCCGATAGCTACGGGAGTCGTGATATCGTTTCCGAGCACGAGGTCGAGTTTCGCCATAATGAGCTCGCCTGCATGTACTTCCGTCTTCCCGGCATGCGCGGCGAGAATCTTTTGTGTCATTGTCATAGCCATAAGTTTATCTCCTTATTTGTCGGTGTGACCGCCACCTAACATATCACCTTCGAAAGAATGTTGGTAAGTCGACGCTGCTCCCGTCGAGAGCGCCGCCTTACTGCCCGCAAGCATATTGTTGACGGCGGAAAGCGCCGCAAGAATCGAGCCCTCGACAATGTCGGTTGAGACGCCTCTTCCACGGTAAGTCCCCGTAGAATCGCTGATGATGACCTTAACTTCACCAAGCGCGTCGCGATGTTCGGTAACCGCCTGAATCTGATAGTCGTCCAAGCTGAAAGGATGTTTGATCAACTTTTCGATCGCTCGAATCGAAGCGAAGACGGGGCCTGTACCGATCGCGACTTCTTGGAACGTTTCCTCTCCAAGTCGCAAGGTAATCGAAGCGGTCGAGGTCATCTTGTTGCCGCTATTGACGACAAAGCTCTCGAGCTGATAGGACTTTTCGGGATCAAGCGCGGCAGAAATGCCCTTCGCTTCGACGAGAGCTACTAAATCGCGGTCGGAAATATCTTTTTTCAAATCCGCGAGACGCTTGAACTCGGCAAAAAGCTGAGTGATTTTCTTCTCGCTCAAAGTCGTATATCCGAGCGCTTTAAGACGATCCTCAAAAGCGTGCTGGCCGGAGTGCTTGCCGAGAACGAGATCCTGCTTCTTGACACCCACCGATTCGGGTGTCATGATCTCATACGTCTCGGCGTTATTGAGTACGCCATGCTGATGAATCCCCGACTCATGCGCGAAAGCATTCTTACCGACAATCGCCTTTGAAGGAAAGAGCTTAACGCCGGTTATCGAAGAAAGAAGCCGCGCCGTCCGTCCGATTTCCTCGGTCTTGATATTGCAGGAAAGATGATAGAAGTCTTTGCGGGTGCGAAGTCCCATCACGATTTCTTCGAGCGCTGCATTACCGGCTCTTTCTCCAATCCCGCAAATGGTACATTCGACCTGACGCGCGCCAGCCATCACGCCTGCGAGAGTATTCGCAACCGCGAGACCGAGATCATCATGAACGTGCATCGAGATCGTCGCCTTGTCGATATTAGGGACTCTCGTCTTCACGTTTCGAACCATCGCCGCGATTTCTTCGGGAGTCGCGTACCCGACGGTATCGGGAAGATTAACGATCGTCGCGCCCGAATCGATGGCCGTCTCAATCGCCTTGGCAAGGAAGTCAGGATCGGTACGTGAAGCGTCTTCAGCGGAGAATTCGATTTCGGGGCATTTGTTACGGGCGTATGCGACCATCGACTTGATTTGCTCAAGCGCACGATCACGCGTCATTTTGAGCTTATACCGGAGATGCAAATCGCTCGTCGCGAGGAAGGTATGAATTCGCTTCTTTGCCGCGCTCTTGATCGCTTCGGCGGCAGCATCGATATCTTTCTCAAGCGCGCGCGACAACGAACAGACCGTCGAAGACTTGATCGCGTCCGCAATTTTCTTTACGCTCTCGAAGTCGCCGGGCGAAGCTATGGCGAAACCCGCTTCAATGACATCAACCCCGAGCGCCTCAAGTTGTAAGGCCATTCGAAGCTTTTCTTCTTGAGTCATCGAATACCCGGGGGCTTGTTCACCGTCCCTTAAGGTCGTATCGAAGAACATTACCGTTTCATTCATATTTGACTTCCTTCCGGTTTTTGATAAAAAGAAATCGGCCTCGCCTTTTTAAGGGGCGGGGCCGAATTTTAAGCGTTCTCTGTTTTGCTTCGCTTAAAGGCGTCCCGCCCCGCTCGTAAGGAGAAGGTTAAGGAGGCCAAGAAGAAGAAGCGAATTATTCAAGCTAAACGCCTTCAGTAAAAATTACCAACGGGATTCACGACGGGGACCACGATCACCGAAATCACGATCGCCACCGAAACCACCACGATCACCACCGCGGAAACCACCACGGGGGCCACCAAAGCCACGACCACCGCCGAAGCCGCCACGACCACCGCGGAAACCACCACGATCGCCACGCTCTTCACGGGGCTTGGGCTGCGACTCATTGACGCGGACCATACGGCCGTCAATTTCATGTCCGTTCAGCGCGTCAATCGCGGCCTGCGCCTGAGTGGCGTCGGGCATCGTGACGAAGCCGAATCCTTTGCTGCGACCGGTCATGCGATCGGTGACAACGCGAACGGCGGTAACTTCGCCGAAAGCGGCGAAAGCCGCCTTGAGACCATCGTCGGTCGTCGCGTAAGCGAGGTTACCAACATAGATTTCCATCTGACTTTTCCTTCTGTTCTGTTTCTTTTAATCAACCTTAGCCCGACACTCGTCAAGCCTCAGTCACATTGACGATAATTTTACCAATTTTCCCTCATCCGCGTCAAGCGTGGATTTGCTAGAATATTCATTTATAACTGATCCTTCCAGGCGAGAATACCATCGGCAATCGCTTTCGATAAAAGCGCGCGGCGATTACGATCCCAACAGGATAGCTCGCTTTCGGGCGAAGTGATGAAATCCACTTCAATCAAACAGCTCGGGATCTCGGGATTGCGAGTGACCGCATAATTCGCATGCGGGACGCCGTTATTCTTCACCTCTCCGTCCAACACTTCCATCATCGAAGAATTGATCGCCTTAGCGAGCTTCTCCCCGATTTCGTTCCAAGCGTAGACGGCCGTATAGCGAAACTCAAGCGGATTCTTGTTAGGCGGCGGCGCATTATGATGAATCGAAACGAAAAGATCGGCATTCTTCTCATGCGCCAATTTCGGACGATCGTAGAGTTCGACGAAAGAATCGTCTTCTCGCGTCATGAAGACTTTGAATCCGAGCGCTTCCAACTCCTTTTTGACCGCCTTCGCCATACGGAGATTCGCATCTTTCTCCAGAAGATTATGAGGCGAGAAGCTACCGGGATCCTTTCCGCCGTGGCCCGCGTCGAGTACGACCGTGATCTCGCTCGGCGCACGCCCGGACGGGTGAGGTTTGGGCGTAGACGCGGCATATTCGAGCTTCTCATATACCTTCGGCTTCGGAGTCTCGGCGCCGGGCAGAAGCGGCTTCGGCGGCGCGGGTTTCTTAGCGACCTTAAAAACGAGATTACTCCCCGCTACTTCGACCGTATTCGTTCCTTCGACAAGACTGATCATCGTCGCGAACGCGCCGGAATCGTGGACGGAGACGTTTTTACCTTGAACGACGATCGTTTCGGTTCCGGGTTCGACCGCACCGATCAAGTAGCACTCCTCAAGATATGGAAGCGACTGATTTTCCTTCGGAAAAGCGATTATCAAAGCGAGCAACAGCGAGAGCATCAGCTTATCTCCAACATCGCGTCAATCGCCTTCTTGGCCTTGCACGCGATTTCCTCGTCGACAATGACTTCGTGCTGACGAAACTTAAGCGCATCGCGAAGATTTTCGAGTGTCGTCTTCTTCATATTCGGGCAGACGAGGCGCTCGGTAACCGGATAGAACTTCTTCTCGGGGCTTTCTTTCTGAAGGCGATGGAGAATTCCGAGTTCGGTACCGACGATAAACTCCTTTTCTTCGCTCTCTCTCGCGAGGCGGCACATTCCGCCCGTCGAGAGATTATAATCCGCCGCGTCTCGCACATCCTTCGCGCATTCGGGGTGAACCATGACTTTCACGCCGGGGTGCCGAGCGCGAGCGTCTTCTATCGACTTCGCCGTAAGCATCGCATGAGTCGGGCAGTAGCCGGGCCAAAGACTATATGTTCTCCCGAGAAGGCCGGCAATATGACCGCCCAAATGCTGATCGGGAACGAAAAGTATCTCTTCGTCCGCAGCGAAAGTCTTCATCACCTTTTCGGCGTTACCACTCGTAACGCACATATCGCACTCGGCCTTCACTTCGGCCGTCGAGTTCACGTAGCAGACGGCCTTCGCATTCGGATGTTTCGCTTTGAGCGCGCGAAGTTCTTCTCCCGTAATCATATCGGCCATCGGGCAACCGGCACTAGGATCGGGAATAAGCACCGTCTTCTTAGGATTCAAAATCTTCGCGGTTTCGGCCATGAAATAAACGCCGCAGAAGACGATCACGTCAGCGTCGACTTGGGTCGCCTTGCGAGCGAGTTCAAGCGAATCTCCGGTATAATCGGCTACGTCCTGCACTTCGCCGCGCGTATAATTGTGCGCGAGAATAACCGCGTTAAGTTCCTTCTTCAGCGCCTTGATTTCTTCAATCATAACTGCTCCTTCCATTCGACATAACGGACTTTGGAATCTTTTACGTAAGCGGTAGCCTCGACCGTCTTCGACATGCCGCCGGAAAAACCTGAAATACGAATCGTGAAGACGGAATCCTGCGAAGGACCGAATTCGAAATATTCGCTCGCCTCGCTGCCGATTTCCTCGTCCTCGACTCTTCGACACAAATCTTCCCAATCCTTAAATGGCCACTCTTCGAGCGTCTCATCGACGTCATAATCTTCGGGCATGCGCTTTTTCGCGTCAAGGATCGCCTGCGCAACGCTTTGAGCGTCGAGAAGCGCATCGTCTTCGTCCGCCGCTTTATAGACGCCGGGAACCGTCATCAACGCCTCAAGCGAGCAATTATTGACGTTTAGCTTCGAGCCGCCCTCTGTACCGAAAAAGGACGATATCCCCTTGACCGTAAGGCGATCTTCTTTATCCGCCCAAGGATTGATCACTCCGCCGACGAGCACCTCGGGGAATTCGTAAAACCCGCGAATCTTCCCGAGCTCCTTCACGTCCGGGATCTTGTTGTTGCGAGGACGACGTTTATATTCGTCTTCGATCTTCTTATCGGTCTCTTCTTCCTTATACCACTCGCTCTCGGCTCCGCACTCCTCGCCTTCGATCGCCGTAACGGTATCGTCTTTATCGCGCCAATCGTTCCACGAAGCGATCAGACGATTCCAGAGCTTGATCGTACCCTCGTCTTCGGTCGCGAGTTCCTCGGGGATATCGCAAATACGGAAGATCATCCACCAACGTTCCTGATAGCGACTGTCACCACCATCGCTCGAAAGATTGTTGATATTGATCGCGCTCGTCTTTCCACTGTTGACGCTCGATATCTCGACCGTCACCACGCCGGAATCGGGAGCTTCCTCGTCGATTAAGATCGGGGCGGTTTTAACATGACCTTCGGCTTTCAACCGCTGCTTTTCGCGAAACCAACGATCCTCATCGAAAAGCTGCTTTTCGTCCTGATCTTTCGACCATTCGGGAACGCTCTCATAAGAAGACAGAAGCATCTCCGCGATAACTTGACCGGAATCGATAAGCCTATTCACGCGCGAACGCTCGCGAATATAAACGTTAACACCGGCTTGAAGCCGAGCTTCGAGCGCGAACGAAACGACGACGATCGAAAGAATCGCGATTATCCAAATCGCCATCACGAGCGCACTTGCCCTACGCGCTTTCATCGTCTTACGCCTCCCTTCTTCACTTCGGTCTGACGACCTGCGGGAGTATCGGATCCGTCAAGCGACTGCTCGTGAATCGGGATCGTCACGATTCGCATCACCGAAGCATCCGTCTTCTCGGTTTTCATCTTGAAGGTAAGCTCGACCTTATATGGCAGCGAGTTCGAGGCTGTGTAATCGTCTTCAAAAAGCTTATCGTCTTTCTCTCCTTTTCGCGAGGTCTCGTCCGATTTCGTCGCCATCACGCGGCAGTTGAAACCAACGATTCCGTCGGCGATCAAAACGGGTTCGTAAAGCTCGGGGTTTTCAAAAGAATAATCGGTCTCATCGTTATCATCATTCGGACGAAGAGCGCTATCGGAACAAAGTCGCGCGTAAAGACCGGTAACTTCGATAGTATCGCGATAATCGTTATTGCCTTCTTCGAGCACCATAACTTGAACGCGATGAACGCTATCGGCAATCGAAGAAGCACTGCCGACGATCGCCGAGCCCTTCTTCGACCACGTTATGCGATCGCTATTGCGTTCGTTCTCTCCTTCGCCGCGATTCTCGAGAATAAAGCCGTATGCGTCTTCCTGAGCGCCGTTATGAGGATAGTAGGCGCTTCTCAAGGCGGAGATGATTTGTTCAAGCGCGAAATCGGTACGCTCGAGTTTGTCGATGTAATCGGTCGAGCGTTGCCAGCCCTCGGTTACAGCGCTGAAAGTCAAAAACGAGAGCGTCGTCAAAACGCCGACCATAAGGACCGCGAGGAGCATTTCGATCATCGTGAAAGCCCGTCTCATCACTCCGCTTTCCTCCAAAGTCTCAGATAACTCTCCGTCTGACCGTTGCCGCGACGCCAGTCTCCCCACTTGACGGTATAACGAACGCGGTAGATATTCCCCAGTCGCTTGAGATCATCTTCGCCGATGTTCTCGTCCGGCGTCGAGCGTTCCCAATAGTACCCGTGAAGCCGCTCGCGGATTTCATGAGTAATCCTCGGGCCGTCGCGCCCCGCTACCGTCTCCCAAAGATCCTCGGCGGAAACTTCATGCACTTCGAGATCCTTGACTTCCTTCACCTCGCTTAAAGGATAAGCCATATCCCCTAAGTCCATGACTTCGTTCACGATCTCAAGTTCAGAAGAAGAGAGCATCATCTTCTGACTCTGGCCGAGCGACACGAGAATCGCGGTAAGACCGAGCCCCAAGATGAGAGACGCGAGCAGAACTTCGAGAAGCGTGAAAGCTCGTCTCATCATTCGTCTTCTCCCTGCGAAATGACCTTGATCGCGCCGAAGCGATCGATCTTAAGCTTGAAACCGGTCGAGAAATCGGAGCCTTCGCGGTAGATATAAACGGTATGGGCACTCGTCCTTCCATTAGCCTCCCATACGACTTCTTTCGTCTCCAAATCGACACTCGTCTCTTCCTTAGACTCCGATTCCTTCGTCTTCTCCTCTTCGTATTTCGAGCGGATATAGCCGATATTCGTACCCCACGCGGAAATACCGGACTTTTTCTGCGCGGCGGTTTTGGTCTCGAAGACTTCTTCGTCGGCCATCACTACCTTGATTAAGACTCCGCGCACGACATCGCTCGAAACATCGGAGAAAAGTACGTCTTCGACACTCTCGCCCTTTTCTCCTTCCGCGTTCTCGTCGTCTCCTTCATAAAGTTTCAGCTTTTCACCCGAGAGCGTTTCGACCTCCCCCTTGATCGCCGACGTCGATAGGAGCTTCGCGCCGACGACTTTGATCTGCGCGGCGTTTTCGTCGTCTACGCTGACGTTGGAATACTCGACGACTACCGACTGCTGACTGACGAGCGCGACCGAACGGGCATGGCGGATTTTCGCCAAGATATCGCGAGTAGCGCCTCTTAGACGCGACGCTTCCTGCCCGGAACGAACCGACACGACGCTCATCGTGACCATCGCCGCCATGATGCCGATGATCACCAAAAGCTCGATCAGTGTGAAAGCCTTACGCAATCACTTCCTATTGGTCTTATCGGAACGGATATCATCATCCGTTCCTTCTTCACCATCGGGGCCTTTCGAAAGGATGTAATAACGCTGGCCCGACTTCTTGAAAACGTATTCGTTATCCCACGGATCGATGAGCGCGCCTTCGCCGCCTTCAAGAATCGGAGGATTGTCGTCCGAGCCTTCGACGAGGTCGTTCAAGGAAGAGGGAAGCTTTTTATGCTGAATATAATACGTCGTGACCGCTTCTTTAAGGCTGTCGACCGAGGCTTTCGCCGCCGTTTCATTTGCCTTCTTAAGATGTTCGGTAACGTTCTGAATCGCGATCGTACCTAAGATGCCGAGAATCGCCACGACGACGAGGAGTTCGACCAGCGTGAAGCCGCGCTTCACGGATTCAACGACGAGAGCAGTTTTCTTTTCCATATTCTCCGATCCTTCTACTGAATTATTTGGAAATATTATATCAATTTTCGCCGAGTTCAGGCAAACGCTTTATTCGTGGAAATCTCCCGATATCTCAGGTCCCGGAGGACAAGAAGCGAGCGCACGCATCGCTTCGGTAATGCGCGAAATGTCTTCGGTCGTGGAAACGAGCGGCGGCATCGTGTAAATGAAATTCGAGAACGGTCTGAGCCACACCCCATAGGAATCAATGATTCGATCGATATCTTCGCGCGAGGGCAAACGACGAACCTTAACGATACCTACCGCGCCTTCGGCATGAACGTCCAAGACATTATCGAATTCACGGCAAGGCGAAACACCTTCGATAAGTTCCCCTTCGATACGCTTCACTTTAGACTCGTAATCGCTTTCCTCGAAGAGCTTCAATGACGCGACGCCCGCCGCGCAAGCGAGAGGATTCGCCATATAGGTAGGCCCGTGCATGAAAGCGGGAATCGAGCTATTCGAAATCGTATCGGCGATTTTCTCGGAAGCTATCGTCGCCGCGAGCGTTATGTGTCCGCCCGTAAGCGCCTTGCCGACGGTCATGATATCAGGCTTCACCTCGGCGCGAGAATGTGCCCACAAAGGACCCGTACGATAAAAGCCCGCCGCGATTTCATCGAAGATCAATACGAGATTGTGCTTATCGCAGAATTCACGAAGTTGCTTCAAGAATTTCGGGCTGTAGAAGCGCATCGCGTTCGCAGCCTGGAAATACGGCTCGCAAATAATGCCCGCGATTTCGCCGCGATGCTGCTGAAAAGCGACTTCGATCGAGCCCATATCGTCCGGCTCTCCGAAATAATGAGTCGGCAGTATCTGACGGAATAAGGTATGCATTCCATCGGGATCGGAGAGCGCCATGCAAGTACAAGTGTCTCCATGATAGCCGCCCTTAAGCGCGATAAGCTTACCTTTCGCAGGATAGCCCCTCGCGTACTGATATTGAACGGCCATCTTCGCCGCGACTTCGACGGCGATCGACCCGGAATCGGCGAAAAACACCTTATTGAGTCCCTCGGGAGTCTTCTTCGTGAGCTCATAGGCGAGGTTGACCGCGCTTTCGTGAGTAAAGCCGCCGAACATAACATGCGAGAGCTTCTCGGACTGCTTCTTGATCGCTTCGACGATTGCAGGATGATTGTGCCCGTGAGCGACGCACCACCAGCTGGCGACGCCGTCGATCAGCTCCGAGCCGTCTTTGAGCTTCAGGTTCACCCCCGAAGCGCTTTCCACCAAACGCACCCGCGGCGAATTCTTAAGCGCCGCGTAAGGGTGCCAAATATGAGCTCGGTCAAATTCCAATAATTCAGGAGCGGTCATAGAAATTCGATCCTTCGATGTTCTTCTCCTTCAAGATGGGTGAAGACGATATGTTTCGCGTTTCCAGGGATAAGCGAGCCGGCACGTTCAGGCCACTCGACGATCAAAATCGCTCCCTCATCAAGATAATCTTCCCATCCGATCGTGAGCACGTCCGACTCAGACGAGAGTCGATAAAGATCCATGTGTACCAAGAGTACGTTTTTGCCGCGATGTTCCTGCACAAGGCAGAAGGTAGGCGAGGTGACGCGGCCGGAGACTTCTAGCGCACTCGCGAGGCCCTGAGTAAAGGTCGTTTTACCGGCACCGAGATCGCCCTCCAAACAAACGACATCTCCGGGTTTCAACTCTTTCGCCAGGTCTTCGGCTAACGCCCAAGTTCCTTCCAGCGAATGAACTTCATAAGAGCCCTTCATCTTTAAGCTCCTTAAAACAGTCTTTTACATATGAAGGATAGAACGCGCTCGAGTGAGGCATTAAAACGAGGTTTTCGAGCTTTGGCGCCTCCAAGGCCGGTTCTACCTTCCTCACATCGAGATACGCTCCCGCAATACGCTTGCTTTTCAAAGCCTCGAAGAGCGCCTTTTCATCGATTGCATTGCCGCGTCCGATATTGACCAAAACCGCGCGGCGCGGCAATTTCTTCAAAAGCGCTGCGTTTACGATGTTGTCGGTACCGGTCGTCCCGGGCAAAGCCAAGATGAGCCAATCCGCCGTCTTGAGCGCCCTCGGAAGATCTTCGATATTCTTCCTCGAAAACCCTTCCACGCCTACGCCTAGACCTTTAAGCTTGGCGCCGATGGCGGCACCGATCTTACCATAGCCCAAGACAACCGCCTTCGTCCCGGAGAGCGAATAGCACTTATCGGAAAAGTCGACGCGAGGCCATACCTTTTCGGACTTGAGGAAAAAACCTCGGGCGAACGCGAGCATAAAGCCGACTACCGACTCGGCGATGATACCGCCGTGAAAACCGCCGAAGTGAATCTTCACTCCCTCGGGACCGACTTCCGGAATCAGCTCTCTACCGGCAGCCGGTGTCGCCAAAAGTTTAAGACGCGGCGCTTTTACGAACCACTCTTTCTTGAAATTCCAAACGATCGCGTGAGTCGCTTTAGGGAGCGCTCGCAAGAAAGCGCGCTCCGAGCGAACATGCTCGACGCTCGCCCCTTCAGGAAGGAGCGAGCGCAAGTACTCGATGTCGGCCGAAGAGGAGCGAAAACTCTTTTCCGGCCAGTCGAGACGGACGAGATAATGATTATTCGTCAAGTTTACCCTTATAAGTCACACGGCGAACCTTACCGATCGAAGTACGCTCTAAAGGCTCCTTCCAAACGACGACCTTACGGATACGCTTATAGTCGGCGAGCTCCGCACATTGTTCCTGGACTCGCTTGATCGTAACCTTCTCGACTTCGTCCCATTCGGGCATCTTACCGCCGTTGTTTTCCTTGAACCAATCTTCGTTCGGGTAGACGATCGTTCCGACCTTTTCTCCGGGATCCTCGCCCTGAGTATAGCCGATAACGACGACGTCCTGAACGACAGGGTCCTTGGCGATGCAGATTTCGACTTCTTCCGGATAGATGTTC
Organism: Kiritimatiellia bacterium; assembly: GCA_024405265.1. GTDB lineage: Bacteria > Verrucomicrobiota > Kiritimatiellia > RFP12 > UBA1067 > UBA1067. The sequence continues at coordinate 13,998 of JAKSOZ010000021.1, forward strand.
TTACCTTCACGATTGACGATAAGCGCTTTCTTGCGGCCGCGAATCGTGATAAGGCCCTTTTCGTCCATCGAAGCGAGGTCGCCCGTCTTGAGCCATTCTCCGTCGAACGCTTCCTTGGTCTCGGCTTCCTTATGGAAGTAACCCTTCATGACGATCGGGCCCTTGACCTGAAGCTCGCCGACGCCCATGTCGTTCTTATCGGCAAGACGAACTTCGATCCCCGCGAGCGGAAGGCCGATAGTACCGATTTCCTCGACTTCGGGAGGCGTGATCGAAACTACCGGCGAGCATTCGGTAAGGCCGTAACCTTCGAGGAAGCGGATGTGCATCGCGTTGAACGACTCAAGAACGACGCGCGGGCAAGGCGCTCCGCCCGTGATGATGAAGCGAAGCTTTCCGCCGAGGCGAAGCTTGACCGCGTGCATCAAGGGACCTCTGAGGCCCATCTTGAGCATGAACTGAGCGAACTTCGACTTCTTGAGATTGTCCTGAATCTTGTCGTAGAGCTTTTCCGCGAGGAGCGGTACTGCCATGAGAACGGTCGGACGAAGATCGTGAATATCCTGACCGACCGTGCGCAGCGACTGCATGAAGTACATCTTCGCTCCGATTACAAGCGGGAGGACGAAGTTCGTCGCGAACGAAAACGCGTGGAACAGCGGGAGGACGATAAAGAGCGAGTCACGATTATCGACACGCGCGCCGAAGACTTTGAGCGCGAGAATCATATCCTGGATGAAGTTATCGTGCGTGAGCATCGCGCCCTTAGGCTTGCCGGTAGTACCCGAGGTGTAGATGATCGACGTGACGTCGTCCTTCTCCGCCTTGTGATTATCGTACCACTCGCCGCCTCCCGCAATGCGAAGGTGCTTATATTCGATCACGTCGATACGACCGTCGAGCTTCTGTCCGTCGAAGATCTTACCGTCGGTAACGACGATCGCCTTCAAGTAAGGGAGTTCCTTCGCGATCTGAATGAACATCTTGAGGTGAGCCGTGTCGGTCGTGACGACCTGAACCTGAGCATCATTCAAGATATAGGCGACTTCATCATTATGAAGCTTCGGATCGATCGGCACGACCGAAACGCCCGTACCAGCAACGGCAAGATAAGCCTCCATCCAAGTCGGCGAGTTCTGCAAGATGATCGCCGCGTTATCCTGACGGGGGACGAGATGGAAACGGCTACCGTAGCCTTCGGCGATTTCGCGAACGCCCTGATAATATTCACCCCAGGTTTTCTTCGCCCAAGATTTTCCATCCCAGTACTTCATCGCGAGCGCTTTCGGAGTCGCCTTCGCCCACTTCTCGAGATATGTACGCATTGTCATTTAGTTATCCTCCTTTTATCGAGTTGGATTATCAAATTCTCGAATTACATCCAATAACTGTTCGGCCAAATCCGGATCGGCCTCGAACATATTGACATTATCGGAATACGTATTACTGCAAACATTGGCCTTGACCGCGATGAAGCGATCGAACGAGTCTTTCTTCGATTTCTTCCCGGTCTTCTCTTTATCGAGCAACCCGTGATTCACGAGATTCTGCAGAATATCGTTAACGCGCTTGTTATCGACGGTAACGCGGTACGTCGTCATCTTATCCCACGTGGCGCTGTTATAACCCTTGGCGAAGTCGTTCGAGACCTGATCGCTGATGCCCTTTTTGATTTCCGCGTACCCCGCGCCGCTCAAATACACTCCTATTCGACGGATGGGATTGCGCGAGAGATTGTAATACTGAATATGAACCCAATTAAGCTGACTATCGCGAACCGTGATATACGGGTCGACCCAGAACGGTCCGCAACCGCCCAAAAGAAGGAGTAAGGCGGAAACCGAAGCGTAAAACGCAGAACGGAGGAATTTTTTCATTTCATTTTCTCCGCGATAAGTCCCGTTCCGAACAGCGTCAAATCGGGATCGATAACGAAGTCCATGTTCGACTCTTTCAAAACCCACTTCGCGAACCCACCGGTCGCGACAAGTTTGAACTCGCTCTCGAAATTCTTCTTAAGCTCATCCGTTATTTCTCTAACCATTCCGCGATAACCTACGAGCGCCCCGAAGCGCATCGCTTCTTCCGTCGAGCGGCCGATCTTCGGCGCTTTCCCGCTTCCCAATTCCATACGCGGCAACTTGGCGGTACGTTCGAAAAGATAATCACGCATGAGCGGGAAGCCGGGCGCGATAACTCCGCCGCGCCAAATCTTATCTTCGGTAACGACTGCCGCGGTCAAGGCAGTGCCGAAATCCATCACGATCACCGGAGCGCCGTAACGCGCTACGGCTCCCGCCGCGTCAGCCAAGCGATCCGCGCCGATCGTCTCCGGCTTCGGATAATCGAGTTTGAGAATCGAATCTCGGAAAGTGATCTGCTTGAAAGGCTTCTTAGTGCGCTTGGCGAAAGCCTTCCACTTCGAATCTTTCTTCGGAACTACCGAGACGTAGGCGATCGCTTCGACTTTATCGGAAAGAAGCTTTTCCGCCGCGGCGAAAGCTTCTTCGATTTTGCCGTCGATATGAGAGACCTTGCTTACCTTGCCCTTCGACCAGAGGCCGAGAGCGGTAGAGGTATTTCCCACATCGACGACAAGCATCATCTTAAACCGCTCTCCATTCAAGCGAAAGATCGATCGAGCCCGCCGAATGAGTAAGGCAACCTAGCGAAATCGCGGTAACGCCGGTAGCGGCGATTTCCTTCGCTCGATCGAGCGTGATTCCGCCGGAAGCTTCGGTCTTCGTCTTGCCCTTGCAGAGCTTGACACACTTCTTCATGTCCTCTACTGACATATTGTCGAGCATAATCCACTCGGGACGCGCCTTAAGCGCGCTCTCGCACTCACGAATCGACTCGACTTCGACCTCGACGGCGAGCTTCGGGAAAGCCTTACGCGCCGCGATGACCGCCTGATCGAGCTGATCGGGATCGCCACCCTTCCAAAGACGACGATGGTTATCTTTCATAAGGACGCGATCGAACATGCCGAAGCGATGATTCGTGCCACCGCCACAGGTAACCGCGTACTTCTCAAAGACGCGAAGACCGGGAGTGGTCTTACGAGTATCGAGGATCAAAGTCTTGTACTTCTTAGTCGCGTCGACGAACTTGCGCGTCAAAGACGCGGTAGCCGACATACGCTGCATGAAGTTAAGCGCGGTACGCTCCGCGGCAAGAATCGAGCGGGCTTTACCCTTAAAGACAAGGATCGGCTCCTTCGGCTCGACGAGCGAACCGTCAGGCTTCAAAATCTTAACCTGAATTTTCGGATCGACCGCCTTCAAGACGGCCTTCGCGACGGTAGCTCCCGCGACGACGCAGCCGGTACCTTTCGCATAAATCTCGCCGGTAGCGACCGCCTTCGGATCGACGAGCGCTTCACTCGTCGCGTCACACCACTTCGGACCCAAATCCTCCTCAAGAGCGAGACGGACCGCCGTCTTCGCCCACTTGGAACTCATCACATCTTTCATCGCGATCAAGCTCCCTGGAGGAAGCCCCAATGCTGATAAAGCGTGAAGGTCGTGATCCCGATAAGCGCGAGCGCCAGGACTCCGGCGATAAGCGCAATCATCGCGGGCGTCTTACCGACAGTGCCGGTAGATGACGTCTTAGCCGCGGGGACATCGAGTTTGAAACGGTCGGCGATAGCCGCACCACCACTAGCTGGTTTTTTGATTTGCATGGCACTATTATAGCATTATTAGGTTAATTTAACAAGTATCTTGATAACTTAAAAGAACGTCATCTGCCCGGGCATTTCGGAGAGCTTCTTTCGAGGACGCTTAACGACTTTTGTCGCAGATACGTCGAGCTCGTTCGCCTCGAGGTTCTTAAGAATCCCTTCCGCGCGCTTCACCACTTCCTCCGGAAGACCCGCCATCGCTCCGACATGAATACCGAAACTCTTTTCGGCGACGCCGGGAACGATTCGTCTCAGGAACACGATTCTTCCGCCCTCATCCTTCACTTTAACCGTGAAATTATTGATTCCCGGGAAGATTTCGGCGAGGTCGGCAAGCTCGTGATAGTGAGTCGCGAATAAAGTTTTCGCCTTCGAAGCTTTGCGTCCGTGAAGATATTCCGCGACGCTCCAAGCGATTGAAATACCATCGAAGGTCGACGTTCCGCGGCCGATTTCATCCAGAACGATCAAGCTTCGATTTGTCGCATTGTTGAGAATATTCGCCGTCTCCTGCATCTCGACGAGGAAAGTCGAACGTCCGCGCGAAAGATCATCACCCGCGCCGATACGCGTGAAAACGCGATCGAGCGCACCGAGACGCATCTTCGAGGCGGGGACGAAGCTACCGAGCTGAGCCATGATCGCAATGGTCGCGACCTGCCTGAGATAAGTCGACTTACCGGCCATATTCGGCCCGGTAATAAGCATGATCTGATTCGAGACGGTATCGAGAAACGCATCGTTCGGCACGAAAGGCTCGGCGTCGGGGAGTTGTTCGATAATCGGGTGACGACCGTCTTTGATCTCCAAGACATCGCTCTCGTCCACGATCGGACGAACGTAACCCGCGGCGAGCGCGCGATCAGACAAAGACAACACCGCGTCAAGCTCACCGATTAGAAGCGCGGTATCCTGTATCTCTTCCGTCTTGGCGGCAACGCGCTCCAAGATTTCACGATAACGAAGTTGTTCGATCTGAATCGCTTTATCGCGCGAACCCAGGACCTTGCGCTCGTATTCTTTCAGCTCCGGAGTCACGAAACGTTCTCCGGTCGTGAGCGTCTGACGGCGTTCGTATTCGGCGGGCGCGAGCGCGACCGAGCCTTTCGGGATTTCGATTACGAAACCGAAAGTCGAGACATGCTTCACCTTCAGATTCTTGATCCCCGTACGTTCCTGTTCGCGAGTCTGAAGCTCCGCGAGATAGCGATGACCCTCGGTCTGAATCGCCCTTAACTCGTCCAACTCGGCGTCGAAACCGGCCGCGATGAAGCCGCCGTCAGTAAGCATGACGGGCGGATCGTCCATAATCGCGCGATCGATCAAATCAACGATTTCACCTTGTTCGATAAGCGAAGCCCTACCCGAGACTCGCTTCAAATCGGGGATCGAACGTAGCGACTGAGCGAGCGCGCGTAAATCTCTAGGGTTGGCGCGAGAAGCGGCGACTTTAGCGATAAGTCGCTCCATATCCCGAACACCCGAAAGAAGCGATCTCAACGCCGACAAGGTAGCGCGATCGTTCACGAAGCGCTCCACTTCGGAAAGTCTCAGATTGATCGCCGCCGCCTTAGCGAGCGGACGTTGAATCCAGTTCCGAAGCTTACGCGCTCCCATCGGAGTTTTCGTAACGTCCAAGACTCCGAGCAAGCTCGCCTCTTTAGCGACTTCTCCCCCCGGCAGAAGTTGCAGATGCCGAATCGTCGAATTGTCGAGTACGAGCATATCGCTCGACTCGCGCAAGCTCAATCTCCGCACATGAGAAAGCGAATGGTGAAGCGTCGTGCCGACATAATAAAGAAGCGCGCCCGCAGCGGATATTGACTCGTTTTTACCTGTCAGTCCGAAGCCATCGAGCGAAACCACCTTAAAGTGACGCGTGAGCGTCTCCAGCGCCGCGTCGAGCGAATAAGTCCAGGCGTTCGCTTCCTCATGAGCTAAAATTTCCGCAGGGCGATAACGCTCAAGCGCCTCCTGAAGCTTCGCATCGCTCGAAAACTCTTCGACGAAAAACTCTCCGGTCGGAAGATCCAATAACGCGAGCGAATTACCGCAGGTCGCGGCGATATAATTGTTCGTCGTCTCGTCCAATAATCCGTCTTCGGTAATCGTACCGGGAGTAACGATTCTCGTCACTTCACGTCTCACGAGTCCCTTCGCGGTTTTCGGATCTTCAACCTGATCGCACAAGGCGGCGGTTTTACCGGCTCTGATCAATTTCGCGAGATATGAATTAAGCGCATGATACGGCACGCCGCACATAGGCGTATTGCCGCGCTTCGTAAGCGTCGCGCCGAGGATAGGAGAGGCGATGATCGCGTCCTCTCCGAACATCTCGTAAAAGTCTCCGAGACGGAACATGACGATGACCCCGACCGGCACCTCGCGCTTGATCGCGAGGTACTGACGCATCATCGGGGTCAACTCTTCCGCCATAGCTTACTCGAGCTTCGACTTCTGACGCGGATCGAACGCATCGCGAAGACCTTCGCCGACGAGAACCGTTAAGAGCATCACGATAAAGAGCGCGAGCGCCGGGAAAAGGATCAGCCACCAAGCACCGCGGAACTGCTGGGCCTGATTCATAAGCTCTCCGCAGGAAGGCGTCATCGGGGGAAGACCGAAGCCAAGGAAGTCGAGCGCCGCCAAAGAACCGATCGCCCCCATCAAGAGGAACGGGAAAAGCGTGATCAAGGGCGTCATCGCATTCGGGAGAATATGCCCGAAGATGATCCGACGCGCCGAGAAGCCCTGACATTTAGCCGCTTCAACGAATGTACGCGCCCGCAAACGAAGGAACTCCGCTCGCATATAGTAGCTTACTCCGATCCAATTGAATACGCCGTAGCAGATAAGTAGAATCGTGAAGCTACGACCGACGGTCGAGCCGATGAAGATCATCACGTAAAGGAACGGAATCGCGCTCCAGATTTCCGTCAGACGCTGGCAAACGATATCGGTTTTACCGCCGAAATACCCTTCGATCGCGCCTATAACGAGACCTAAGAACATCGCCCAGAACGTCAATACGAGTCCGAAAATAAGCGCGATTCGCATGCCGTGAACGACACGCGCGTAAACGTCGCGACCACCGGCGTCGATACCGAAAGGATGTTCCTTAACCGGCTTGAACGGGAACGAAACCGGAGGCGCTTCGAGCTGAACGGTCTCGACTTTCGGAGCTACTTTAGGCTCCATGTAAACGCGAGTATAGCCGGGATGTTTAAGGCGGGATATCTTATAGTCGGCCTCGTCATATTCCTTCGGGCCCTCCCAATCGATGATCGTACCATCGTCGAGCTGGCTGTAACGGATGGTTTTGATATCGTATATCTTCTGAATCTCAGGCTCTCGATATTTTTCGAGCGTCGCGGGATCGACGACCGCCTTCGGATCGCATGGGCAGACGACATCGGCTAGCATGCAAAAGACGAAAATAACTCCAAGCGCGATAAGCGAATACCACGCGCGCTTGATACGCTTGAAAGAACGGAAACGCTTTACTGTCAAGGGCGAGAAAGTCATAATCACATCCCCTTTTTACTTTTTCGAGAAATCGATACGGGGATCGATTACCATATAGAGAATATCGGAAATGAGGTTGCCGATAAGCTGGAAGCTCGCGGTAAGCGCGAGAAGAGCCAAGAACACGGCGTAGTCGCGACCGATCAGAGCATCCCAGCTAAGGCGTCCCATACCGGGAATTTCGAAGATGGTTTCGATGATGATCGAGCCGGCGAACAAAAGTCCGATCATGCCGCCGAGGCCGGTCGCGATCGGAATCAGGGCGTTACGAAACGCGTGCCCCCAAATCGCGCGCTTGCGAGTCGCGCCCTTCGCGATAACCGTGCGCACGTAGTCGGCGGAAATCTGATCGAGGAGCGAATTCTTCATAAGCAGGGTAAGCATCGCGAACGAACCGGAAACGTAGCAAACGATCGGCAACACCATGTGCCAAGCGCGATCCTTGAACCAGACCCAAAAGCTCGGAGCGATATCGAAGTCGGAAGAGATTCCTCCCAAGGGGAAGACGTCGAAAAGCCCCTCGACCGTTCCGCAGAAAAACATCTTAAGCATCATCGCGAGAGCGAAAGAAGGAATGGCGTAGGCGATAAAGACGACGAGCGAAGAAACCGCGTCGAAAGTCTGACGATGCCTTAACGCTTTCGCGATACCGAGCGGAATGCAAATCATGTAAGTGAAGAAGAACGAAGCAAAGCCGAACCAAATCGACACGGGAATACGCCCTTTGATAAGATCCCAGGCGGTTTTGTTAGGATAATCGTACGACGGCAGCTTCATCCCCATGCGATTGGTGACGAGCCAATTATAATACTGCTCGTAAATCGGCTTATCGAAGCCGAATTGCGCCTCAAGCTGCTTCTTGTACTCCTCGGAAATTTGCGCGGCATTCGTGCTCGCACCGGCCGCTTCGCCCGCGCCGCCCTGAGCCTCCATGCCGCGCATACGCATCATACGAATCTCGACGGGACCTCCGGGAAGAAAGCGAGTTAAAGTAAAGCAAACGATCGTGATACCGAGAAAGGTCGGGATAACCAAAAGCAAACGTCTGGCAAGATAAGCGAGCCTATCCATTATTTATTCTCTCCATTTAAGTTGTTCTTCGCCCAAATCGCCTGTCTCGCGACTCCTAACATAAGCGCTGCGTCATCTTTCGTGAAAACGCCGCGCGAGAACACGCGATGAAAACCCTGCATGAAATGATCTTCTTGCTCCGGCTTCATGAAACCGATTTCCTGAAGCATCTTCGACCAATTCTTCATTAACTGCATCTTCTGCGCCTGCGGAGCCGGCGGCGCTTTTTCATGCGGCATCTGGTAGTTGCCAAGCGCTGTGAAGAATTCGTAAGCGGTAATCAAGACCGCCTGAGAAAGATTGATGGATGTATACCCTTCGTCGACAGGGATACGGATAAGGTGAGTGCACTGCGCGATTTCTTCGTTTTTAAGGCCCTTGTCTTCGCGTCCGAAAACGAGCGCCACAGGACCTTGCGCGGCCAAGGCGAGAATATCGCTCGCGGCTTCACGCGGAGTTTTCACGTGCTGACGATAGAGCCCTTCGCGAGCGGTAGTGCCGACGACAGCGACGCAATCGGCAACGGCCTCCTCGAACGTCGCGAACTCCTTACGATTATGAAGAATATCGGTAGCGTGCACGGCGAGACGCTCGCCCTCCTCCCAATCGTTCTGCAAGTTCGGCGCGGCGAGAACGAGGTTCTTAAGTCCCATATTCGCCATCGCACGGCAACTGGAGCCGACATTCCCGGTATAGAGCGTTCCGACGAGAACGACGCGGATGTTATCTAAAGGATTCAGTGCCATTTCCCGTTCGCATCCTTCTTGAGCTTTCGCCACTTATCGCTCTTTTTCTTATCATCCTCATTCTTCGGCGTAGAGCAAAGAACGCCACGGTAAATCTCGCGATAACGAGTCTCGTCCTCTTCGGTTTGACGATAAATGAGCGTGGTGAAACCGTTTACGTGCACGAGCCACAGGCCGTTGTCGCTCTTGTACATCGTGCCCGTACGCTGGAAGTTCATGCACTGCCAAGCCTTGATCTTTTCTCCGTCCGGAAGTTCCACTACGACCAAGAGTTTTGAGTGATATTCCATTTCCTTCCCGGTCATCGGAGAGATAAAGGTGTTCTTATGCTCTTTTTCGGCGCGACCGTAGTCCACGTTGACGATATTGCCATCATCATCCGAAAAGACATTGCGCTGCATGATATCATAAGATTGACATCCCGCGAGCGCGAAAAGCGCCAAAAGAGAAACCGATATCAACTTCATAGCGCGGCAAGTTTCTTCGCGACGAGAGGACCGACGATCTTCGGATCGGCCTTACCTTTCGAGAGCTTCATAACCTGTCCGACGAAGAAACCGGCGGCGGCCTTCTTACCGGCCTTGAAGTCGGCAACAGGCCCCGGATTCGCCGCGATCGCTTGATCGACGAACGCTTCCAACGCCGCCGTATCACTGACCGCGCCGAGTCCCCGCTCTTTGACGATCGCCTCGGGATCTCCACCCTTTTCGAAGATCTCGGGGAGAAGTTCCTTCAAAGTCGGACCGTTGATCGTACCCGAATAGGAGAGCTTGACGAGCGACGCGAGAGCCTCCGGCGTCATCGCGCACTCATTAATCGCCTTACCGGTCGAGTTCATCAGCGCCATCACGTCCGACATGTAAAGATTACAAAGTATCTTGCACGCCTTCTTCTCTTCCCCTTCACCTCTCCCCTTCACCTTTTCTTTAAGCAAGCCGCAGGCTTTCTCAACGAAACCGGCGTTTACCTTATGCTGCGAGAGAACTTCCGCGTCATATTCGGCGATACCGTATTCTTCGATCATGCGCGCGCGGCGAGCTTCCGGCTTTTCGGGGAGAAGCTTACGCCACTCTTCGATTTGCTCCTCGGAAAGTTCGACGGGAACGAGGTCGGGTTCGGGGAAATAACGGTAATCGTGAGCGTTTTCTTTCGAACGCATCGACGCCGTTTCCATTTCGTCGGGATTCCAACGACGCGTTTCCTGAACGATCGGAATCGAATGAGCCATTGAGGAACGCTGGCGCTTAGCTTCGTACTCGAGCGCGGCATGAATCCCCGAGAAGGAGTTCATGTTCTTGATTTCGACCTTCGTGCCGAGTTTCGTTTCGCCGACGGGACGGATCGAAATATTGACGTCCGAGCGCATATTGCCCTCTTCGAGGTTACAATCGCTCACGCCCGTATAGACCAAAATCTCCTTAAGCGCGGTCAAATACGCGATCGCGTCATCCGCCGTTTCCATATCCGGCTCGGAAACGATTTCCATGAGAGGCGTTCCGCCGCGATTGAAGTCGACCCCGGAAGTGGTCGCGTAGTGGTTGATTTTCGCCGCGTCTTCCTCGAGGTGGATATGGTTGATGCGAATGAACTTCTTGGTGCCATCGGGACGAGTGATTTCGACTCCGCCTCCGATACAAAGCGGATTACCGTTTTCGGAAATCTGATAATCCTTCGCCATATCGGGATAGAAATAGTTCTTACGATCAAAAGTCGCGTGGCGATTGATCTCGCAGCCGAGCATCATGCCCGACATAACGGTAAGCTTGATCGCCTCCTTATTCATCACGGGCAAAGCTCCCGGGTAACCGAGGCACACGGGACAAACATTGGTATTCGGCTCGCATCCCGTCTTCAGGAGGCAGCCGCAAAACATCTTCGTGTTCGTCTTGAGCTGGACGTGAGTCTCAAGACCAATCGTATTTTCAAATTCCATAGTCGGGTATTATACCATATTTCGCTTCAAACTGACTAGCGTTTCAAAGCGCGCGGTTCGAGGGAACATATTGAAGAATTTAACGCTTTCTATCGTATAAGAGCGGCATATCGCGCTCAAATCACGCGTCATCGTCGCCGGATCGCAACTTACGTAGAAAATTCTCGGCGCCTTCGACGCGGCCAGAAACTCGGGAACGCCCTTCTCCATCCCCCCGCGCGGCGGATCGACGACGACGGTAGTATACGGACCGATAAAGATGTTTTTAAGGTTTTTGCCGACCTGTTCAGCGAAAAACTTGGCGTTCGTCGCCCCTAAGGACGCGGCATTCCGCTTGGCGAAGTCAATCGCGTCGCGCCCGGATTCGATACCGATCAACTTAACGGGATTCATCGATAGTCCGAAGACTCCGACTCCGCAGTAAAGATCGAGCACGTTCCCGAACTTGTCTTTCGTACGCGCGAAATCCGCCGCGACTTCCTTAACGAGAGCGTCGCCTACCTCGGGATTTACCTGATAGAAACCTCCGGCCGGAACCTCGAAAGTCTTACCGGCGGTGACCTCCTTCAAGGTAACGCCTTCTGCTTTTTCGCCGATCCACCACTTGACTCCGCTCTTTTCGCTCCATCGAATCGTCACGTTGCCGGAGCGTTCGATATCCTTGCGAATCTTCATCGACCCCGTCGTCAAAAGCGCGAAAACCGCCTTGCGAATCTCAGGGAGCTTATCATTTATCTCTTTGACCGCGAGCGGATCGTATTCGACGTCCACGATTTTGTGGCTCGGCTCTTCACGATAACCGAGCGCCCAACCCGAAGCTCGCCGTTCGAAATGATATACGACTTTATTGCGATAATTAAGCGGATGTCCACGGAAAGGCTCGGTTATTTCGCCCTCCCAAAGTCGCGCTCGCGAGAGGAAATCCTTAAGCTGGACCTTTTTAGCGCGGCATTCCCCGTCGAACGTCAAGTTCGAGTAGATGATACCGGGCGCGTTTTCGGCTCCTTCGATTCGCTCGGGGCTCTTCTCCAAAAGCTCGACGAGACGTCCGCGCACGAACTTCTTCTTCTCTTCGACGATTTCCGTCTTGACCGTCTCTCCTTCGAAGGCACCGGGGACGAAAATGACGCGCCCGTCGCCTAAACGTCCGAGCCCATCGCCTCCGTAAACCGTCTTCGCGATTTTAACGGTGAGCGTCATTACTTGATAACCTTATTATCGATAAGACGCGTCTTTCCGCAATATGCCGCGATAAGAACGCAGGTACCCTTCTCGATCTTCTTCTTGGGTTCGAGCGTGGTCGCGTCGACGCACTCGACATAATCGACCTTGAGCCCCGCTTCGGTAAGCTCCTTGGTAATCGCGGCGGTCGACTTCGGCGCCTTCAAGCTCCGAGAAATCGCGAGCGCCATTTCCTTTTCCTTCTCGGAGAGATAGGTATTGCGGCTCGACTTGGCGAGGCCCGACTTTTCGCGCACGATCGGCGCGACGACGATATCGAGATCGAAGTTAAGGTCGCGAACCATCCGCTTGATGATCTGAGCCTGCTGATAATCCTTTTGCCCGAAGACCGCGAAGTTCGGATGCGCGAGGTTGAAGAGCTTCGCTACGACCGTGCAAACGCCGCGGAAATGACCGGGACGACGAGCTCCACAAAGACCGGTCGAGAGTTTTTCCTCGTTAACGTAAACCGAGTGCGCGTCGAGATACATGTTCTCAGGCGTCGGGAAGAAGATCGCGGTAGCTCCCGCCTCGCGGCACTTCGCCTCGTCGGCCGCGGCATCGCGCGGATACTTCTCGTAGTCTTCGTTCGGTCCGAACTGAACGGGATTGACGAATACGGAAACGACGATCTCATCCGCTCCCTTGCGCTTCGCGGCTTTAATGAGCGACATGTGCCCCTCGTGGAGATAGCCCATCGTCGGAACGAGCGCGATCTTCTTACCGGCGAGACGCTGAGCGAGGCACCACTTTTGCAACTTCTTGGGTTCGGTGAATATCTTCATTTCCTTAATCCCTTCAATAACGCGATTTCTTCTTTGTAACCCTGGAGATCGCAAGGGGTTTCAAGATAAAACGGTAAATCCTTCAGCTTCGGATGATTGATGATGCGCGCGATACCCTCTAAAGTAAGCTTGCCCTTACCGATCTTCTCGTGGCGATCCTTGTGCGCGGCGAGAACATTCATCGAGTCGTTCAAGTGAATCGCTTTAAGTCTGTCGAGGCCGATTACCTGATCGAACTCGTCCAGAACCCCATCCAAGTCGTTCACGATATCGTACCCGCCGTCCCAAACGTGGCAGGTATCCAAGCACACGCCTAGACGTGTGCTAGCGATAAGTGATGAGTGATGAGTGATAAGCGATTGTTCGACCTTATCGATAATCGACTTGATCTCGCCGAAATTGCGGCCGACTTCCGAGCCTTTTCCGGCCATCGTCTCGAGAAGAATCGTCGTCTTGATCGGCCCCGTAGCTTCGAGGACTTTAATAAGGTGGTTCGCGATAAGCTCGATTCCCTTTTCCGCTCCCTGCCCGACGTGCGAGCCGGGATGGAAGTTATAGAGCGCTCCCGGCGTATACTCGAGCCGCTTCAAGTCGTCGATCATCACCTCGAGCGCGAAATCGGTAACTCGCTTCTCGGCTCCGGCGGCGTTAAGCGTATAAGGAGCGTGAGCGAGAATCGGGCCGATCCCCTTCTCCTCGGCGAACTTGAGAAACGCGTCGACGTCACGAATATCGATCGGCTTCGCCGCTCCTCCGCGAGGATTACGGGTAAAGAACTGAAAAACGTTAGCGCCGATCGACTCGGCGGTCTGACCCATAGCGAGGTAACCGCCGGACGAACTTAAATGACATCCTATCTTCATTCTTCGGGGATTTCGACCTTATAGAAGCCGCTGCTGCCGATCTGCCTGACCGTAATCGATCCGTCTTCGTTGATCGTTATCGAGTCGTCGGCGGAGACGTATACCCAGTTCTTAAGATCTCTCGAGAACTTCACGAGTTTACCTACCGCTAATTTCTTAGCCTCGTCGGTCATTCCTTCGAGAGCCGAAACTCTGAATGTGACTCCGTCGGCAGAAGCGGTAAAGTCGATGATATCAAGGCTCGTATCCGGCAACGCCTGCGCGGCAGCGACGCCGTAATCGTAAAGCGCCATAACCTTCGCTCTCGCCGTTTCTTCAAGCTCTCCCAAGGTTGGAATGTACTTAAGATCGACCTCTGTATCGGATTTTACGTTGTGGAAAATGACCTCCTTGATCTGAAGACCTTCTTCAATCGGTTTTCCGCTACCATCGACGGCTCCCTTACGCGCGAAAAGGAGCGCTCCGTTCACGCCGTCTTCGAGATCGTTCGAGAACGTGATCGTGACGTTATCGCCGTAGATGATCTTCGCGCGAGCGGTATTTTCATTGTCCTTTCCGTAATTATACTTCCAAGCGACCATCGTCGAGTTCGTCTTGACCGATTCGATATAAACCGGTTTCTTCGATCCGCTCATCGGATCGATGATCGAAATGGTAAGATACTTCGAAGTGATTGTATACTTGGTGTCCGATTCTTTAACGAGCACCATGCCCGCGTTCCAATATCCATTGGCTACACTATCGGGGACGATAACGGGCTTACCCGAAAATTCGATCGTCGTCTCTCCGATTTCATCATCTTCACCGATAGCCGCGATATTCCCGGGGGTCCAAGTCGCGGGCCAGAGAATCTCGACTTTACCGTCGGAAGAAGCTGCGATCGCTTCCGCGACGCTGCGATATTCCTGCTCTCCTACCTTCGCGAGCGCGTCGCTGAGTTCGCTACCCTCGACCGCTTTCACGAGACCGTAAGAGCCGAAGTCGATTTCCGAAATCGAGTCGACCGGGAGATCGAAGATCGCCTTGTTATCAACGGTCGTGAGCACCGCGGAGTCGACCAAGTAGGAGACCTTCTTGGAACGCTGATCGATAATGATCTCGACGTCATGAACGATTCCGCTTTCGACCTTCTTATCGATCGTCGACGGATAGACGCGCGAAACGCTTCCGTTATCGGCTACTACCGCGTAAGCGTTCTCGAGACCTTCCGAGATCATCACGATGCCGAGCTTCTTCCCGCCGAGCTTCTCCTCCGCGGTTTCGAAGGCGATCGGGTCGCCGAAGTCGACCGAGAAAGCGAGCTTCAAGATAACGCTATTTACCGTATTAGTAGGAGTGAAGCTAAGGTCTCCGTTTACGATGATATAGCCGTTCGAAACGACGAGCTCGTTTTCGTAGTCCCAGTTACCCGTCCCCCAGCGCTGATAGGGCTTCTCGTCGATCCATTTATTCCCGCGATCCCAAGCGCCGACATCCGTCGTAGTGACACTCCCGACGAGGTTACCGGAGCTATCGCGAATCGTAACCGTATAAGACGCGATCTCGCCCTGAAGACCGTCGAATTCGATCGGGAGCGTGACGACGACCTTATCGTCCTTGACCGTAAGCGCCGTGGCTTCCGAAGTCGTCTTATGGCCTTCGGCAGTAACGAGCGAGACTACCGCGCTCAGTTTATTGCCGGTGACGAGCGAGTGGTTCTTCTCGAGGTTGACGGTCGCGGTCATCGTCAAATTCGTAAGTCCGTTTCCATAATCGAAATCGAAGCCGGTAACTTTGATTCCCGCGCCGTTCGCGAAAGTAAGCAAGATATGACCGCCGGAGACTTTAGCGTCCATCAAGTCGAGCGTGGGCTTATTCGCGGGGCGAACGATAAAGCCCGAAGTCGAAAGCTGCCTGTCGGACATAGTCGTAGGAATATCGACGCGCCCGAGCGCGATTTCGTCGTCATTCGCGACTACCTGAAGCGTTCCTTCGAGCGCGGCGAAGTTAGGACGCGCGGTCGCGATCACGAGCTTACCTGCGCCGAGCTTGGAAAGCGAAGCGCCTTCAGTTGTCGTGATATTGGATTTTATATTCAAAATGCGATTCTCAGGAACATCGATCGTGACGTTGCCTTCAATCGAAAACGATCCGCCGTTATAAAGCTCGATCGGCAAATCATTATCGACCGAAAGAGTTCCTGCCGCGAACTTGAACGAGTGCGGCGAGAACGTGCGCTTGAGGATTAACGTTCCTTCTCCGTACTTGGCGAGTCCGGCGTCGTTGCTTAAAATAGTTTGAAGTTCCGCATCCAATTTAAGCTTGGAATTCTCGCCGATAAAAATCGCGAGGCCACGCGTAGCGTCGGACGCGAGAATAATCTGGCTCTCGCCGAGCTGTTCGATCACTGCCGGCTCGCTATCGGCGTCTTCACTCGAAGGAACATAAATCTGCGCCGTATCTTCAGCCGTACCGCCTTGGAGACGGAAACGCCCTTCTCCATTGGCAGGTTTAGAGCAGTTGAAGCTCATATACGAACCAGGTTCCAAGTAGAAGCGCTGACGATAAAAGCAAGAATCATTATCTCCGCTCTGTATCAAATTCAATTTACCGCCTTTGTCGACGCGAATCACGCCGCTCGCGTTAGCTACTCCGGACCATCCACTTAAGTCTTTGGCCGTAAAATTAAGAACGGTTTCGTTCGCGACCCTTATGGTCGGATTATCGTTACTATGTCCGGTAGCAAAAAGGGAGGTCCCATTCCCTACGCTATTTCCGAATTTGAAAGCATGCGTGCCGCCTTCGAAAACCAAGTGCGAAACGATCTGAGAACCGACATTTAACGCATACTCAAGAGTAAGCCCCCTAGTGCCCTCGCCCTTGAAGACATAGGTTAAGCCCGACGTGCGGATTTTGTCTTTCAATACCTGATCGGAAATCGTAAACCCTTTGGAGACATCGAAAACCAAGCGAGCGACATCAATATTAACGCTTGTGTTTGCGATTACGCTCTTAAGCATATCTTCTGTCGTATTCGAGCCCAGCACGAACTCGACATCATAATCGGAGCGTATCGAAACGGCCTTTTCTTTCGTATCGAAAACCTTATCGACGATAATCGTAGTGCCTTCTCCGATATTGATCAGCGTATCCGTTTCTCCGATTTTCTCTTCCAAATCGGAGATTCTCACCGTACCGGATATGCTTTCCTCGCTATACTCGCTATCGAAAAGAAAGGTCCGCAATTCTTCGTCAGAGAGATTGCTGTTGAAAACGGCAATTTTATCAATAACAAGTCCAGTAGCGGTCGTCAAAGCACCAATCTTGGTGGCAGCGGCATTCGACCAGTTGTCTACGCGACCTTTCGAGTAATCAAGGCCACCGATCAAAAATCCTGCAGCCTTATTACCTTCGCCGGAGCAAGAAAACCATTGAGTGACAACAGAATTATTAATGAGTACATGAGGAGCTCCTGAATCACCACGAGCAAGACCAAATTTACCGGAAGAAGCGAATGTGCCCTCTGAATAATTTTTACCCGAAATGTCATAAGCATTGCCACCCCACGACTCAGACGGCTTGCCATTTGCATCGGCGGAAAGGCCCATCAAATTCTTATATCCTTCCGTCGTCTGCCCTGGTGCATAGATATTGACAAGGACTGCATGACCTTCAACCGAGTCATTCATCCACTGATTATAATGAACAATGATTGAAGACGCCATCTTTACGGCTTGGTCGCTGGCATTAACAAATTTTACGAACACGCCGGCAGGGCCTTCGATATCTTGATTTATCACAATGGACTGCGAACCGGGCGATCCAACCGCTTCATTACCATTCAGCTCTAGTTTATAGATCACATCTCCTGCAGTCTTGCTGGTTTCTGTGAAATCCCCGTCCCAAACCGCGACAGGCGTCGCCGCCAGAACGGCTTTCGAGACAAAAGAAACCACTAGCGCGGCGACTAGGCTACGCGCGAAAATATTGAATTTACGCATAATTATCATTCTCGCTTTCGTTTCAGATTACAATTCTCCCTAATCCGAACGCTACTATTTTACCATTTTTCCATACGGAAGCGCAATAATGAAATCAAGAAATCCTATTACTCCATTCGCGCTTATTTGTTCGAGCTCGCCGTCGATTCTAGGCTAGAGGCTGGAGGGGGACGGTAGCGGTGAGTAGCTGCATGCTTTCCTTGCCGTCGCTATGTAGGCTACTCACCGCTCCGTCCCCCTCCAGCCTGAACCGCCTGACGGCGGAGGTGTAGGTGTAGGCGTAGGTGTAGGGAAAAACTAAGCTTATCCGTTCAGGAGAAGCGCGAAAGGAACGAATAGCCGCAACGCGGCAAAAGAAACGCACGAATGAGTTGGGTGAGGCTAGTGACGCGAGGTTGAGCGTTGAGCGAGGCTGAAAGACGAGATGCGGTTCGGCCGATCCGGAAGTCGAGAACAAGTAAGCCGAGGAGGAGTATCCGACGACGAAGGATTACGCAGTTATCGGCTTTCGAGGCGGCCGGGAGCATCGAGGAGAGAAGCCAAGCGAGACC
>JAKSOZ010000022.1 GCA_024405265.1 Kiritimatiellia bacterium
AAGGACGTCTATCCCGAGTGGGCCGAGAAGATCGACATCTTCATGCCCGACGAAAAGGCTCGTCGTCTCGGTCAGTCCGTCGCTGCCGCGCAGATCCCGGTCATCAAGGCCGCGAAGAAGTCCGCTCCCGCCAAGAAGCCCTGTGCGAAGAAGTGCTGCGGTAAGAAGAAATAAGGTTTGGAGAATAGGTGTAGAAATGTCTAATCGTATCTATTCTAAGGAAGAGCTCGACCAGGCGCTCGCTCAGTTCGGCATCACCGATCAGACCGATGTTTCGCGTTACGGCTCCGGGCACATCAACGACACTTTCAAGGTCGAAACCAAGTCGGGTACGCGCTACATTTTGCAGCGCGTCACCGACGCTTTCGACAAGGAAGTTCTGAAGTCGAACATTCTTCGCGTCACGAACCACCTCAAGTCGAAGGGTGTGAAGACGCTTGAGGTCGTCGGCTACGAGAACCCCTGGCGCGTATACAAGTTCCTCGAGGGCTATACCTCGGTCGACCAGATCAGCGATCCCTCGCAGGCGGAACTCGCCGCAGGAGCTTTCGCCGCGTTCCAGAACGCGCTCGCCGATCTCCCCGCGCCCGAGCTTCTCCCCGTCATCAAGAAGTTCCACGATACGGTCGATCGTCTTCGCCTCCTCGATGAAGCGAAGAAGGTCAATTACAATAATCGTCTCGCCTTGGTCGAGAAGGAACTTCAGTTCGTCGACGCGCGCCGCGAAGAAGCGGCGAAGATCGTGACGATGATGGAAAAAGGCGAGATTCCCGTGCGTACGACTCACAACGACACGAAGATCAATAACGTGATGCTCGCTCCTGACGGAGGCAACGTCGTCATCGACCTCGATACGACGATGCCCGGCTCGGCCTTGTACGACTTCGGCGATATGGTTCGCACTTCGTCCGCCGCTGCCGCGGAAGACGAAAAGGACTTGTCGAAGGTCTACTCGAAGAAGGAATACTTCGAAGCTCTCGTCAAGGGTTACCTCGCGGGCGCGAAGTTCTTAACCGAAAACGAGATCGCGAATCTCGCGTTCTCGGGTCGTCTCATCACGCTTACGATCGGCATCCGCTTCCTTACGGACTTCCTTAACGGCGACACCTACTTCCACACGGCCTACGACGATCATAACCTCGTTCGTTGCCGCACGCAGTTCAAGATGGTCGAGTCGATGGAAGAACAGGCCGAGGAATACGAAGCGATCGTGAAGAAGTATGCCGGCAAATAAGCGAGTACTCGTTACCGGTTCCTCTCGCGGCATCGGTAAGGCTATCGCGGACCGCCTTAAAGAGGAGGGCTACGAAGTCGTTACCCATGCCGTGAAATCCCCTGACGCCGATCTTCATTTCGATATCGCGAATCGTGAAGAGGCGAAAAGGGTGCTCGAAGAAGAGGTCGAGAAGAACGGCCCCTTCTTCGGGATCGTCCTTAACGCGGGCGTGAACGCCGACAACGCGTTCCCCGCGATGGAGGATCATGAATGGGATCGCGTTATCGATACCGATCTCGATGGATTTTACAATGTCTTGAAGCCTCTTGTCATGCCGATGGTTTCCGCGCGTATCCGCGGCAGAATCATCGCGATTTCTTCGGTCTCCGGCGTTGTCGGTAACCGCGGACAGGTCAATTACTCGGCGGCGAAAGCGGGGATGATCGGCGCGGTGAAAGCGCTTTCGGTGGAGCTCGCGCGTCGCGGCATTACGGTTAACGCCGTCGCGCCCGGAGTTATCGAAACCGAAATGATCGACTCGATTATCCCCGAAGCGATAGATGAAGTCAAGAAGGCGATTCCGATGCGCCGCTTCGGAAAGGCGGAAGAGATCGCCGCGACCGTGTCGTTTTTGATGAGCGAAGGCGCCGCGTATATCACGCGCCAGGTCATCAACGTGAACGGCGGAATGGTCTGAGAATTTTTGAAGAAAGGTATAACCTAAAATGATAGCAATTGCCAAGGTCGCCCCTCAAAAGGGCGTGGAACTCGTCGAGAAGCCGATGCCTGTCGTCGGACCGAACGACGTCCTTATCAAGATCAAGAAGACCGCGATCTGCGGAACCGACGTTCATATCTACGATTGGAACAGCTGGGCGCAGGAAACGATCAAGCCGCCGCTTACGATCGGTCACGAATACGTCGGAGAGGTCGTCGAGATCGGCGCGAACGTGACGTCGGTTAAGGTCGGCGAGCGCGTTTCGGGCGAAGGACATATCGTATGCGGTCACTGTCGTAACTGCCGTGCCGGTCAGCGCCACCTCTGCCCGAACACGAAGGGCGTCGGCGTGAATCGCGACGGCGCGTTCGCGGAATACCTCTCGATTCCCGAGACGAACGTTTGGAAGTGCGATCCGTCGATCCCCGATGAACTCTACGCGATCTTCGATCCGTTCGGTAACGCGACCCATACGGCGCTCTCTTTCAACATGGTCGGCGAAGACGTCCTTATTACGGGCGCGGGTCCGATCGGTTGTATGGCGGCAGGTATCTCGAAGTATGTCGGCGCTCGTAACGTCGTCGTCGTTGATATCAACGACTATCGTCTCGGTCTCGCGAAGACCCTCGGCGCGACGCGCACGGTCAACTCGAAGAACGAGAAGCTTGAAGACGTCATGAAGGAACTCGGCATGGTCGAGGGCTTCGACGTGGGCCTCGAAATGTCGGGCGCTTCCGTCTGCCTTAATCAGATGATCGAGACGATGAACACGGGAGGCCGTATTGCGCTTCTCGGTATTCAGGGCGCGGAGACGAAGGTCAACTGGAACCACATCGTTTGGAAGGGTCTTAAGATCAAGGGCATCTACGGGCGCGAAATGTTCGAGACCTGGTACAAGATGGGCGCGATGATTCAGGGTGGTCTCGACATCTCGAAGATCATCACTCACCGCTATAAATACACGGACTTCGAGAAGGGCTTCCAGGACATGATCTCGGGTAAATCCGGAAAGGTCGTTCTCGACTGGGAATGATAAACGCATAAAAATCGCGTTTCGCCCGTTGGTTAATTCACTTGCCAACGGGCGCTTTTTTTTGTTATAATGTGCGACGATGAGAAAGGCACTTTCATTTCTTGGGTGCTTGCTTTTAAGCATGGGCACGTTCGCCGCGAACGAGCAGACGGAGTCATTGTATGACGCCGCCTATTGGTATGCTGATAAAAATGCAAGCACGAACTTAGTCGCGGCTACCGATAGCGAGCGCGAGCATGTAACGGTCGTCGCGACAGATGATAAGGTCGTTTATCGAACGATCTATCCTTATCGTCTTAATGACGGTGACGGCGTGTTAGGCAAATTCAAATATGTCGGAAGTATCAAGGACGATGAATATTTCTATTATCGTCTTACCGGAGCGCCTTACTATATCGAAGTGGAGCGCACTTTCCCGCGATCATCAAGCGAGCTGACCGCGCCTCCGGTCGATAGCGATGTACGTGAAATCGTCTATAACTTAAACGGGAACCTCGCGGTTATTGCGGCCGCAGCGGTCCCCTCCGGAGACGAAGATTGCGTAGCTAAGGCGTACAAAACGACTTACAGTCTTGATCCCGCTAAGATTTATAAGGTCATCACGCGCGTAGCGATGAAAAGCGGCGCGCCGCATATTCGTGTCTACATTAAGGAAGCGAGCGCTGAAGGTGATTTCGAGTTAGTTCAAACATCGGAGGGTGTTTTCGAATTTCCGACTTTGCAACAATACCAGCATATGACGGCTAATGACGGCGTTCATAACGTTGCGTTCAAGGGCGGTGCTACGGATACTCCGATCAAGATTTACAGCGTGAACTTTACGGAAGAAAACAATACCGGTATATTGGATATCGAAAGCGTCCCGCTTGACCTTTCGCTCGCGGATGGAGTCGAATGTTCGCTCGTATATTCCGAAGGCTCCTCCGAGGCCGCGATCAAGCCGGACGCGATGGTTACGATCACGCCTTCATTAAAGAACTCCTTCGCCCAAAGTCATTCGCTCGGCGAGCTCACGCTCGAAGGTAATAGCGGAGCGGTAAAGGCCGTTGAGAAGACGGAAGGAAAGTACGTTCTTACCTTTGATAGTGCCTTCGGCAGTAACGAACCCGTTGTTGTTAAGCTAAGCGCATTTAAGAACAACTTCCTTGTTAATGGGGCTAATTACGAAAGCTTCCAAGACGCGGTTAACGCGGCGATTGAAAGCGAGAACAGCGAGGGTAAGTCGATTTCGCTTTCTGCTGATGTCACTCTTGTGCCGAATACCAGACACGGTGGCAGCGCCTGGATTCAGCCGGCCAAGACGGCGAAAGACGAGCTCGTTATCGATCTTAAAGGTCAGACGCTTGACGCGAGCGAGCTCGATAGCCCCGCTATCTACAACCAGGGCGTGATTCGAATCGTCGACTCTTCGGAAGGAAAGACTGGTAAAGTAATCTCCTCGAAGTATGCGCAGCTTATCGCGAACGGACCCGCTCCCGACGACGCCGATGAGGTAGCGCTTTTAAACGAGAAGTCTTCGGCTACTACGGCGATCGTCACGATAGCGGGCGGTACTTTCGTAGGTACGCTCGAAAACAACGGCGGCGTGATCAATATCGAAGGCGGTAAATTCCTCGAACCTTCTGCCGATCCGACACCTTCGTTCTACCTCGCGGCGATGGAGGGCGTTAATCTCGGTTCGCGCTTTACCGCTCCCGTGCTGTCCGAGGCTGACGAAAAAGGACTTCGCTTCTGGTCGGGTATCGCGACCGCTTCCGATAAGCATATCGTCGCGTTCAGGCTTGTGAACGGCGAGGCGATTTCGCCGTCGTACGAGGAGGTAGTGGATGGCGAAACGATTTCCGCGACGTTGACGATTGAAGATAGCGCTAAGCTTCCGGGCTATAACTACGAGAATATCGTTTGGACTAAGTCTACGGGAGAGAGCTTTGATATCACATCCCCCGTTACCTCCGATCTCGTTTTGATCGGCACGCCGATCTTGATCGAGTATACGATTTCGTTCGATAGTGGTGTTACCTCGATTATTTATACTGTCGAGTCAGAAGATGCTCCGCTTCCTACTCCGGCTGATCGCGATCTTTATTCCTTCGCCGGTTGGACTTGCGAAGGCGAGAGCGTCGCGACGATTTATGAGGTTAAGGCGCTCGGTCTCGCCGATAAGTCGCTTATTGCCAAGTGGACCTTGAAGGAACTCGTTTGGTCGAACCTCTCGCTCGTCAGCAAGACGCGTGAAGAAGTTAATGGCGCGTTTCCGATGAATGACGTTAACCCCGAGAACGCACCTGCTTTCTACTGGAAGCTTACGATCCCGGCGGTGAACGGGCTTAATCGTGGCGACTACGTTGAAATCAAATCGATCTCGTTCTGGCTTGTTAATGCCGCGCCCAAGTCGCTCGCTCGCGTCGCGCCCTACGTTCGTCTTGGCGATAGCCTCTCGAATAAGCTTCAGCCTCTTGACGCTCCTGCCTCGCTTAATATGCGCGATAAAGTTCGTCCGGAGCTTAAGTATGAGTTCGAGACTCCAGTTTCCGTTCGCGTCGGGTCGGAAGTTCTTGTTTCCCTCGCTTCCGAAGATAATAACGCGAAGGGGCTTATGAGAATGATTCGCTACGCTGCGTCCGACGGCTCGGTGCTTAGCGGCTGTCAGATCCCGTCCTCCAGCTCGGAAAACAAAGGTCTTAATCGCGAATATCGTAACTACGTTCCGCTCTTTGAGATCCGCGGAAAATTTCAGGAGAAGGTTAAATGAAGAAAGCTTTTACTCTTATCGAACTTTTGATCGTCATCTCGATCATCGGCGTTTTGATGGGCGTCTTGCTTACGCAGTTCGGCGGTGCGACCGAATCGGCGCGCGCGGCGGTTTGCCTCTCTAATCTTCGTAACCTCGCGCAGGCTTGCCAGTCGACGGCGATGTCGTCGGGTAGATACCCGCTCGCGTCTACCGTCGAATACGTTACTTACGATTCGACCGACGACAAGACGAAGTACGGTCTCGTTCGTGGCTGGATCGGTCGTCCGCACGATCACGAGAACACGAAGGAACTTCAGAACAGTCACATTCAAGATCGCATGGTCGGATGCTATGCCGAAGCTAACGGTAATGAGAACGACGCGTATCTCGCGATTTCGAACGGAACCGTTTTCGCCTCGCTCTCTTATGACGCGAGCGGTTATGTCTGTCCCTGTCATGCTCGCGCGACTCCGGTTAAGACGAAGCGTCTAACCCCGAATTGGTCTTATGCGATGAACTCCGCTTTCGTTTATGACTACTCGTACGGCGAAGAAGCGACGGGTTCGAAGACGAGCGGCAAGGTCTACGGCACGCTCGGACGCGCCGATCGTACGCTTCTCTTCGCGGAGATTCCCTACAATACGAAGCAGCAGGCGCACTTCGACAAGTCCGACGACGCGCTCGTCGACTCCGTTCTTCAGTTCGATGATGGTACTTGGGACGGCGTTCCCGAGTCGATCGGTTTCAACCATGAAAGCGGTAAACTTATGCTCGCGCATGTCGTGTTCGCCGATTGCCATACCGCGAAGATGACGATGCCGAAGTCGGCTACCGATTCCGATTTACAACAGTTGACCAAGTGGCTCTGCGAAGGAAAGGACGTTGTCCTCGTCTCCGGCCGCTACGAAAAGGTCAATGAG
The DNA here is from genome assembly GCA_024405265.1 of Kiritimatiellia bacterium. GTDB lineage: Bacteria > Verrucomicrobiota > Kiritimatiellia > RFP12 > UBA1067 > UBA1067. The sequence goes on from JAKSOZ010000022.1 coordinate 6,622, forward strand.
TCGCTCAACAATGAATCTTCGAATTAAGAGTTAATATGAATTATCTGAAATCTCTGGCGTTTATCGCCGCTATCGGAGGTCTCTTCGCTACGACCGGGGCGAAGGCCGAAGACCTTTCGATGTTGCACGATCGCGTGACGATCACGTTATCCGGTTATACCGGAACAGAGACTCTGGAAAACTTTCCGGTTCTCGTTCGTGTCTCGGAAGAGAAGATCAAAGGATTCTTGTACTCGCGTGCCGGTCGCCGCGGTTCGGATATCCGCTTTGCCGATAAGGACGGTAATATTCTTCCGAGCGAAATCGATACTTGGAATGAAGACGGCGAGTCGCTTATTTGGGTAAAGGTCCCGAGCGTCGTCGCGAACGGCGTTGACGATCCGACGAGCTTTACGATGTGTTGGGGTCGCGAAGAAGGCGAGAGCGAACCCGCGTCTGCCCGCCCGACCGAAGTTTGGAGCGACTATCTCGGCGTCTGGCACCACCCGACGGCGGATGGTGCCGCCGCGAAAGATTCGACCGCTTATGGTCGTACTGCCACTCTCGGCGAACCGGAAGCGTTTGCTTTGGATGCAGATGCGGTGAAAGCCCGTTATCTGAAGGTGCCGAGCTCGGTCATGCATGAACTCCAGAATCCCCTTAGCTTTACCTTTACCGGTAGCTATAAGGCGGCACTCGGTGCTCCTCGGCCGGAAGGCGACACTTGGAAAACGAATCCCCTATTGTTCGGTACGTGGCTTGCGGATCGTAATGAGAACGGACAAATCGATAATAATCGACATGTCAACCAAAATGGTTTTGGCGCAGGATATTGGGGCGCTTCGCAAATTATCTTTCGTACGGGATCTGATGATGGTTCTGACCCGTGGTTCGGTAATAATCCTAGTGGCGGCTATGCAGCAGAACACCGCTTCTCGTTTACGGTAGATGGCGCTGATGGTGCCATACGCGCTACGAGTGATACGACGAAGCTCAATTCTTCGGCTCATGCGTGTTATAAGATAGGGCTTGGTGATCTTCGTGTCGCGAACTCGAACTATGAGCTTCGAGAAGTTCGTCTTTCGAAGACGGCGCGTTCACTCGGCTGGGTAAATGCCGAATACGAGACTTTGAACAAGGTCGACTTTGCCGTCGCGATGAGTGACCACAAAGTTGTCGGCGCCAACTACTGGACTCGTGAGCCTTCAATTTCCCCGCTCGCTTGTCCGATCGGTCGTAAGCTTAATATCGATGTCGGTGACTACGCGCTCTCGAACGGCGATACCGGATCGATCGAGGTGAGTTACTACGCGGTTTCAGTTGAAGGGAAGGAGGAAGGCTCTGAGGTCAAGTCGTCCGAACTTATGAACGCGGACGGCACAACGAAGTTACTCGGTAGCTTCCGTGCGGTTATTCGCTTCCGTTCGATGACGCCCTCGCTCTCACTTGAAAAGACGATCTTCTTCTCGGTCGTCGAAGCCAACACTTATTCCAAACTTTCTCCCGATCGCGTGATGCTTTTCAACTCCGACGCGGCAGAAAACGCGAAGGTAGAAAACCAGGGTTACTACGATACATATAACGGACATGCCGCTTGGCGCCACGAAGGTGACGATTGGTCTCGCGCTTCAGCTTATCCTAACATGGCGAACGGCAATGTTCACTTTTACGACTTGGGTGAGCCCGGCGCGGAGGGTACGTCTTGGGAACTCCGCTACGCTCGAGTCGGCAACCTCTTTTCGTCTACGGGTGTTGTCGCCGCGCGTGTGAACGCGCTTCCCGTCGGTTCCGAGACGGCTCGCGACTTCGAAAACTCCGCGAAAGGTATCGGCGAGTATAAGTCCGGCGCCGCTGCGGTTTATCTCCAAAACGTTACCGGCAAAACCGAAGACGCCGCGATGATCGTCTCGCCGATTTACGAGACCGGTTTCGGCGCGATCTATTTCGACGCGGTCAACGCTTTCCGTGTGTTCAAGAACCGAGTCCGCGTCGATATCGCGACCGAGTGGGATGAAGTCGGGCCTGTTTGGAAGCCGGCTCATGAAATCGAGGGCGTTAAGGTTGAGTTTGAAAAGATTGTCAACGGGGCGGTCGAAGGTAAGACTCAGAGCTCGGCTAACTCGGAAATCAAACTCGATATCGCTACCGGAGGAGGATCCGACTCGTTCTATCGTGTTAAGGTTTCCGCGAACCTTGCCAAGCGCGCTCAGTTCCGTATCGTTCGCGCCGACTCTAACTGGTCGAGCGGCGGTCTCGACGGCGATGGTCTTATCGCGATCGATAATATTATCGTTCCCGAATGCGAGAGCAGTGTTAAGCTCGAGCAATTCGGCGGCGGAAAAGACGACGTCAATTCGAAGGTGATGCACGGTTGGAAGGCGCCGTTCGACGTAGCGTTCCCGGCGGCCGGTCAAGAGAATGTTCACCCGCGCGTCAAGGTCGCCTATACCGGAATTACCGGCGAAGACATCAAGGGTTCGATGCTTGTCTTCATGTACCGTAGCCGCTACTTGAATCAGCGCCGTGGCGAATGGAAGAGCCTTAACATGGTTAAGGAGGCGGAGAAGGTCGGTGATATGGACGTCTACTCCACGACCCAACCGATTGACCTCTCCGACGGCGCTTCGGATATCGAGTACTACTACCAGATGAGCATCAATCCTCATACGTACACGTACTTCGATTATTCGGGTCTCGACGTCGGCGATACTTTCGGCGGTGAAAGCGCCGCAATCGATCGTAACCGCGTCGTCTATAACGCTGCATCCGAGGGACTCTTCCTCGAAGACAGCGAGACTTCGCCTGCTCAGGGGCGCGACTTCTTCGTTCGTCTGCGTGAAGGCGAGAGCGACTACGAGCAAATGACGATCGTCGCGAAGCTTGGCGAAAGGCTCGAGCGCGTGCCGATGAGACTCGTCGCGAATCACACTTGGCAGGGCGTTGTTGCGGTCACTAATCAGAACGTCGAAGTCGGACTGCGCCTCCTCGCTCACAACCATCAGATCAACGGTTCACGCGGCGCTTATTCGACTAACGAGACCGACTTCAAGATCGTCAGCAACTCCGAAGATCCGACGCTTATCGATAAACTTTCCTTCAGCGGATCGGTCGCGAGCCTTAATCTCGAAGAGCTCGAAGAAACCGGCGGCTTCGTCAAGATCAAGCGTGATCTCGTCGAGACTGCGCGTCAGCTTATCGTGCGCTTTAACGACTCCGCGATGACGGCGTCGGTCAGCCGCGGCGATTATCAAGATTTCAATACCTTCGCTTCCGCGGCGACCGGCCTCGGCAAGTTCGTCGGAACGGTCACCGATTCGGTCGAGACCTCGATCGCACAGCATCGTTATGCCGCGAACTATCAGGATAATACGATCGATAACTGGAGCCTCTCCGTCCTAACGACGAACTACTGGCAGAACGGTTTCAACTTGGCGAACATCAGCGATGTACAGAAGAATGAGTACTACGAAGACCATAAACTTACTGCAGGTTGGGTAGGTCATAATGTGATGCTCGTAAATGAAAGCTATAAGCGTACCGGCGCGAACGATGCGGCGCTTAAGCTCTTCGGTTTCTACGGTTCGGCTGACTTCCGCGTCAATACGGTTGCTCCCGACGGTATCGGTGAAATGAGCTTTACGGGACGCGTTTCGTCGCAGGTCAATGATTTGAGCAAAGTCGCTTACTATACGCCCGGCATGAAGGAGAGTAACTACCTCTTCTCGACGCGCGTCGCGATGTCGGTCGGCGATGCCCTTCAGTATGATGGCGAGGCGTCGGTTTCGCTCTTCGCGTACTATCGCGGCCCGGAGAACAACTACGAACTCCGTATTACGCGTACCGGCGAAACGTCGCTTAACTTCAAGTTCATTCGCCGCTATATCGACGATAATCTTATCCCTCATGAGGATGTGATGAGAAGCGTTGATCGTACGATCTCGGTCAATCGCTCTGCGGCTACCGACGCCGGCTCGGCTAATAACGTAGCTAACACTTATCTTACTTCGCTTACAAAAGAGTCGGCATATATCGCGTTCTTCGGCGTTAAAGAAATGACCGATAGCGCGGGTCATAAGTACAATCAGCTCGTCGGTGGCTTTACGAACAATAACGGCGCGGGCGGTAACCGCGTTTCCTTGGATGCTTCCGAGACTCAACAACGCAATTATATTTGGGTCGCGGCGAAGGATGAAAAGCGTGACTCGGACGGCGAGCCTTATCTATATCGTGGTACGGTCGGCGTTTTGGCGAGCGACTGCCCGGCGGCCTTTATCCACCCGAAGCTTCACGAGCCGTTTGCGATCACTTTCGGTAATGATCAGGCTAACTCCGACAAGTTGACGATTCCCGAAGTTAGAGAAGATCTCTCGAAGACGCAGCGTCAGCTTCGTGACGATTGGGAGCGCGGCGGTTTCGTAGCGGCTCAGGGCTGGGGAAGAAGAAACGGCCTGGACGAGATCGACTCTCCCTATTACGGTTTCGAAATGCCTTCTCCGCGTCAGACGATTACCGTTTATACCGGCCCCGTTGAAGATACCGACAATAATTGGACTCAGTGCGGTGAACCCTTTGAAGTCACCGGCTTCAAGAACAGCGAACACGCTTTCAACGTTTATTCGAAGGATCCTTGCTTCGTTAAGATCAAAGTCGGAGGTACTCCTGCCGATAAGGGCTATGACGTAATCGTCGACGATATCAGCTTTACCCAGTGGCATGGTCGTACGGTCGGCGCTACCGATCAAGATAGCACTATCGTAAACGGTAGAGACGTTACCGTCGGCTCCGAGACCGACTTCGTCTACACTTGCGCCTGGATCGAAGAGCTTGAGAATCACAAGCGTGCCGCGACCTTGCAGCCGCTCCGCGCGAAGGAAACAGACCTTCTTCAGATTCGCTCCCCTCGTCTTGCGGAAGCCGGCTACGGACGCGGCCTTAGCGCGCTCGCGTTCTCCTACGACCTCGCGACTCTCGATGAGAATGTGAAGCTTATTGTCGAAGTCAACACGAACATTGTCGATGCGCTGACGGCGACGGCGACGAAGGAAGGTTGGTATAAGCCGGATGGCGCGAAGTGTACCTATGAGTACTCTGACTTGGATAACGGTTCTGGTTCGATTGTGGTTCCTTTCTCCGGATTGCGCGGCGCGTACGCGATGGTGCGCTTGCGTCTCGACGACTCGCTGATCGCCGAAGCCGAAACGAACAAAACGATCAACCCCAATTACGGTCGTATCTCGATTACCGGCGTCGCCGTTTGGGACGACCCGGTCGAGGACTCCGCTAACTGGACGGCGATGAACGTTCGTGCCGTCGGCGACGCGAGCGATAGCGATGGCCTTACCTATCTTTACGACTCGCGCATCGACGCCGCGGGTCGCGGCGGTTGGTCGCTCGAACTTAATAACTCGCTCATGAAAGACCGCGTGAGCCTCGATGAAGCGTCGATGGATAACGCGCTTAAGCGCCTCCCTTACGTTCAGTCGCCGTCGCTTATCAGCTCCGAGGACGAGAAGGTTCATGTCGGAGAGATTTCCTTCATGGCTCGTCTCAATACCGAGACCTTTACGGGTAGCGCCGAGAACGCGAAGGCGACCGTCTGGGTTTACGGCATGACCGAAGACGAGATTGCTGCGGGCACGCTCCCCGAAGAGCCGATCGCGAAGATCGTTATCGACTCGACTCGGTGGAAGAGTTATAAGTACACTTCCGCCGGCGACTATAGTGCGATTCGTCTCGTGATGGGCGAGTTGGGCTCGATCGACTCGGAGACCTCGCGTGATTATACGGCGAGCGTCGTTCTCGACGAAGTCTATATCACCGAGCGCGTCGATCCTCGTCTTCGCTTCGCCTACGTCCGCCCGTTCCGTAATCATATTGATGACGGCGATGTCGTGCCGAATGTCAGCTCCGCTGAAGAGCAGCCGCTCCTCGGTGAAGCCTGGGGTGTGCAGTGCGAGATTCAGATCGAGCAGCTCGAAGAAGAAATCGATCTCGATCGCGCGGAGCCCTTCGACGTTACGATCAAGTACTTCGTCGCCGATAGCGAAACTGAAGTCACTAAGAACTGGGGCTATCCGACTTGGTCTAAGCTTACCTCGAAGGTTCGAGAGGGTAAGCTTACCCGTGCTCGCAACAGCGTCGGCGGTTGGATCTACCGCTCTCAGCGCGGCGAAATGAACGCGTTCATGACCGCGATTAACGGCACGAGTTCGCGCACGGTTCCTTTCTCGGTCGAAGTCGTTTACTACTTGAAGAACGATCCTGCCGATCCGAAGACCGAGGCCGAGCGTCGTAAGGTCATGACGCTGGATTCGCCCGACCGCGGTTGGACCACGCCCGAGTGGTATTATCCGATCGATATGAATGAAGGGAAGGGCGCGAACTTCTCTGCCTACACTATTCTCGATTCGATCGCGCCTCATCGAGCCTGGATCAACGAAGTCAATATCACCGAATACGACCCCGACACTCATGAAGAAGTAAATATTGACGAGTCGAAGCTTGATCAGTGGGTGGAAATCGCAGTTCCGGCAGGTGTCGATATGTTCGGTTGGACTTTGGAAGGTGTTGTCCCGTCCGCGAACGGCTCCATCACGCTCGCCACCTTCGGCTTTGAAGCGCCGGCGGTCAAAGGACGTCGCGGCGAAGGTGATCGCTACGCGTTTGTCGTCCTGAAGACCCCGCTCTCCGATGATGCTCGTATTGATACCGGCTTCAAGTCCGATGGCGAACTTAATATCGGCGCTTCGAACCAGCTCTCGCCAGCTTTCGTCGCCTCTTCTCTTGGGACGAAGTTGGGCGGTCGAATCGAAACTGCGACTCCGTTCGCTTTGAGATTGAAGCGTCCGAGTGGTGTCGTCGAACATGAAGTTCTCGTCGTCGGTGATAACTACTATGCTGATAAGGATAATACCAATAAGACTCCTGAGGACTCCTTGAGACTCTTGAAGGCCATGACCGGTCACGCGAGCGCTTACTATGTCGGATGCTACGATATGGGTAAGCCCGACGGCGAAACTTATCCCGCGCTTGGCTATTCGGTCACGCTCGGCAAGGTCGCTTCCGCTTCCGATATCATGACCGTGAACCCGGTCAATTGGGCGAACAATCGCTATCGTACTCCCGGTAGAGAGAATGAGCTCCATCAGATCGCCGCCGACTACTGGATCGAGCCTCATACCGACAGCATCTGGGTTTATTCCTTCTTGCGTACGGGTCATCTCGCTCAAACGCTCGTCGGCGACGATGAGCTTCAGGAAATCGCTGAGGATATCACGACTTATGTCTCGAAGAACGACTCCACGACGTTCTTCTATCGCGCTGATCCGTGGTACGTGATCGACTCGATCCGAATGAACGGAGTCTTGCTTAGAGACGCCCCGAACAAGAAGGAGTACGAGATCGTTCTCGATCAGCCTAATAACGATGTGAAGATCGAGGTCAGCGCGCGCTTGAGCGACGCGGTTAACGAGGCGATTCCCGAGTCGCAGAGCGAGAAGTACGGCGAGGCGGTCGTCAAGTGGCTCGAATCTCTTAACCTCGAAGGCCGTGAGGATACGATTAACTTCGCGACTCTCGTCGATATGGCGGGTAACGACGTTCTGTCGACGCCTTCGAAGCCTGATAACGGTAAGCTTAACTTGGTCGAGATGTACTGGCTTGATATGGATCCTTCGCTCCCCGGTTGGAGGTTCCAGATCGGCATGTCTTCTATTGCCGCGCCCGATGCCTTCGGTCGTCAGCTCGATTTGGTCGATCAGACTTATGGTGACGGCGAGACTCAGGAAACGGTCTTTAATCCGACGACCCGCGTTAAACTTCTCAAGTATCGCGAAGTTGATTCCGCTAAGGTCGATGTGTCGCCGATTCGATTCCTCCGCGGCGTTAAATACGGTGACGTGAGCTCTGACGCGAATAACGAGGAACGCTTCCCTCGCGATAGCTGGAGCGGACCGACGTTCAAGATAACCGGTAGCTTGACGATGAACGGAAGCTACGATGACAATCGATATCCCGAACTTGATGGTAAGCCTTATCAGGGAACCTTCCTCCCGATTCAGGTCTATCATATCAACGAAGCCTCGCTTAACGATGATGGTACGGCAGATGTCGAAATTCTCGATCCGTTCAGCTTACGTTCGCCCGTTCGCCTCTATCCCGGATGGAGAGAGGTTGGACCGACTCTTGATGAACGTGCCTCGGCGGTTTGGTATTCGATTTCGATCGATGATCGCAAGAATACCCAAGGTCGTCCGTTCTTGAAGACCAATACTACGTATAATCCATGAAGGTACTGATTTTAAACGGCAGTCCCCACAAAGATGGCAACCTTTCGGTTGCCATCAATGAAATGAAGAAGATCTTCGATGCCGAGGGGGATATTGATGTGGATATCGTCGACGTAGGCAATAAGCCGATCACCGGTTGTAAAGCTTGCTACGCCTGCAATAAGCTCGGCGAATGTTGCATGCACGATCTCGTTAACCAGACGCTTCCGAAGTTCAAGGCTGCCGACGGCGTTATCTTGGCTTCTCCCGTCTACTATGCCGCCCCGAACGGGACGCTCATGTCGTTTTGCGATCGCCTCTTTTTCGCGGCGAAATTCGATAAGCGCATGAAGGTCGGCGCGTCGATCGTCGCCGCCCGCCGCGGCGGATGTTCGGCTACCTACGATACCTTGAATAAATTCTTCGGTATTGCCGGAATGCCGATCGCCTCCAGCCAATATTGGAACATGGTCCACGGCGGCGCTCCCGGCGAAGCCAACCAGGATTTGGAAGGCCTCCAGACCATGCGCTCCTTGGCGCGAAATATGGTCTTTTTAATGAAATCCATCCAGTTAGGTAAGACGCTTTTCGAGCTTCCGCCCTTGGAAGAGCCGGCTAAAACGAGCTTCATTCGCTGAATGTCGGAAAAAGATCCGATTATCGGGTATTTGGGCTTCTCGCTACATGAGCTTGAAGCCCAAAAAGCAGGTTGGCTTCAGTCTCGCTATTATAGCGATGATGATTCCGATTTCGTAAAGGATTTTCTCTCCTTTAACGAAGTGAATGAGATTTGTCCGTTTGAAGTTGGAATAAATCGAAAAAAGGAGCGTTCGGAATTCAAAAGGCGCTTGTCTCAATTAATTCTTGATTTGGAATTGAAGAGCTTATTGAATAAGCGTTTTACCAAGCTTTCGAACGGAGAAATGCGCCGCGTATTATTGGCGCGGGAAATTCTTAAAAAACCCGATAAATTGATTCTTGATTCGCCCTTGGCCGGTTTGGACGCCGAAAATCGCGAGCGTTTCCGAATGATTTTTAATAAACTGATCGCCGAAAAATCGGTTGAATTGGAATTTCGCGGCGAAATCGACGAAGGCGAGGAAAATAAGGCGATCGAAATCGAATTTTCCGATAATTCGATTTCCGATAAAAAGAAGATAATTGAAATGAAATTAATTTCAATTAAATTCGGAAAGCGGAAATTATTCGATAAATTCAATTGGACGATTCGTGAGGGCGAGCGGTGGATATTAAAGGGTAAAAACGGCGCCGGAAAGACGACTTTAATGGCGCTTATTACCGGCGATAGCCCGCTCGCCTATTCTCAAGATATTACGGTATTTGGTCAAAAACGCGAAATCGGTCGCGAATTGTCGCGTATTCGCAAGAAAATCGGCATGGTCAGTCCAGAAATGCAGGCTTACCTCGGGCTTTCGATAAATAAGCTTTTGGATCGGGCATTTACCGATAAAACCGAATTACTAATTCTTGATGAACCTTGCATGAATTGTTCTCCGAAAGAGACGAAAGCGATTCTGAAAAGAATTGACGCTTTCCTCTCTTCAAGACCGAAAGTGACGGCGATTTGCATCGCCCACCGCGCCGACCACGTCCCCTCGACTTTCGACCGACTCCTCGAGCTCTAAGGCAATTCGTCATTGCCTTGAACTCTCGATTGTGGTATAATAGTCGAATCATGAAAAAACTAATAGCGGCTACCCTTTCGGCGATTGCTTTAACTTCGTTCGCGCAAGACGATATCTTTCTCCCGGGCGCGATGTCGATTTCCGGCGATGGCAGTAAATTCGTTTTCGAGTGGAATGACCATATTTGGATCGCTCCTACCTCCGGCGGCACGGCGGCTCGTCTCGGCTCCGGCGAATACCACGATGCTTGGCCGATCATTTCCGCCGATGCTTCGAAGGTCGTTTTCTCCTCCGACCGCGACGGACTTACGAAAGTATTTGAAGTCGACGTTAAATCCTCCTCGATCCGTCAGATATCCTACACGAGTGAATATACTTCGCCGCGCGCTTGGTGTCCCGACTACGTTAACGTCCTTTGCGTGGGTGAACGCGATTGCTCCGGTGTTAAGAACTCCCTTAGAATCGTTCTCGTTTCGACCGAGCAGAACGTTCCCGATAAGATTCTCTTTAATGAGCCCGGTCAGGAACCGAACATCTCCCCTGATGGTACGCGCCTCCTCTATACCCGTCGCGGTGGCGAGATTTACCGTAAGCGCCCGCGTTCGACGAGCGGAGATGCCGGCGAAATCTGGATGTTCGAGCTTGCGACGCGTAAGTTCACCCCGATGATCGTCAAGCCTTCCGAATCTCGTCAGGCGCTTTGGAATGAGGACGGAACGGGTTTTTACTACTTGAACGCCGAGGACGGCTGCCGTAATATCTACTTCCACAGTCTCGAGAAGAATATCTTCGGTTGTTCGCCGAAGGATCGTCAGCTTACCTTCTATAAGGAAGATCATGTCTTCAACCCGGCGATCTCCGCCGATGGTAAGACGCTCATGTACCGTAATAAGTTCGATCTCTACAAGATCAACCCTAAGGATGAGAACCCGGTTCCCGAACTTATCAAGCTTAAGCCCGAGGCCGGCTACTCCGAGCCTTCGACCAAGCGCCGCCGTTACGAGACTTGTTGGAATAACGACTCCGAAGGCGACGTCTCCTTTACCGATAACGGAATGCAGATCGCCTTTACCGCGGGCGGCGACCTCTACGTCATGGATACGGTCATTCGCGAACCTCGTCTCGTCCACGGCAGCTCCTTGACTCATGAGCGCGAGTGCGTCTTCTCGAAGGATGGCACTGCGATCTACTATATCTCCGATCGCGGCGATGGGACCGACCTTTGGAAGGTCGAGCGCGCCGAGACGAATCGCCCGTGGTGGGAAAATACCCAGTTCATCAAGACGCTTCTCGTTTCCGATGACGAATATCGTCAGAGTTTCTCGATTTCGCCTGACGGCTCGACGCTTGCTTGGATGAACACCTCTGGCATCATGAGCTTCGCCGACACGAACGGCGTTGTCCGCGCTCACGGCCCGGCGGCGACTTCCGGCGGCGGTTACTCCTGGAGTCCCGACTCTAAGTACGTCGTCGTTCAGCTCGCCGACGCCTATGCTCAGTATGATGTCTACATCGTCTCAACGACCGAGGAAGCGAAGAGTTGGCCTCTTACCAAGAGCTTCAAGTATGACGGTCAGCCGACGTGGTCGCCTGATGGCAATATCATCGCCTGGGTCTCCGAACATCCGGAGTGGGGGAATGGGACGTTCCTTTCTTATGTCTATCTCGATAAGGCTCTCGAAGAGAAGGAAATGTACGACGCCGAGCTTGAGAATTCCCGTCGTACGATCCGCGACTACTCGGTTAGCGGTTGGCAAAATCCCGACGATACTCGCGAGTTCGTTCCTTCGCCTGTGCCGTTCGAGAAGCTTTACGATAACGTGCGCACGGTCAAGCTCCAGGGGCAGCTGCCGTTCTTCTCTTGGGATTCGCGCACGCTTGCTTTCGCCACGGGTAACGAAACTCAGACGATTCATATTCCCGATCGTCTCAATGGCCAGCGCCTATTCGGTAAGACCGGCGTTCCTCGTGAGTGGCTTCAGCGCGATAATCGAGTCCTTTGGATTGTCGATAACCTGCCCGCGCACGGTGAGAACAAGATCAACTTCAAGGTCTATCAGAACACCTACATCCCCGACTATCAGGAACTCGTCTTCCGCTCGGGTTGGGGACGCGTCAAGAATATCTACTACGATCCCGCGACGCATGGAGCCGATTGGGAGGCGATTAAGGAGAAGTATCTTGATAAGGCGCGCAACGCGCGTTCGATGGGCGTTTTCTCGCGCGTTATGCAGCTCATGCTCGGCGAGCTCGACTCGTCGCATATCGGCTTCTACCAAAACGAGAACTCCCTTAAGGAGTGGAGCCGCAATAATTCCAAGCCCCAGGGTTGGGAAGAGGTGACCGCGAATATCGGTATCCGCTTCGACCACAACCACGTCGGTGAAGGTTGGAAGATTTTCGATATCATCAAGGGTTCGCCCGCCGACCGCGGCGAATATGGTCTTAAGCCGGGCGATATCGTCACTTCCGTCGACGGCATCAGTGTCAACAGCGATATGGACGTCTCGATGGCGATGAACGGTCCTCAGGGACGCAAGGTCTTGATCACTGTCAATGGTCGCGACCTTGTGATCCCTTCGATCTCGAATCATGAGGCCCGTAAACTCATTACCGCTCAGGAGCTTAGCGGTAAGCGCGATATGGTTCATCGGGCGACTGACGGCCGTCTCGGCTATCTTAACGTCGACGCGATGAATTGGGATAGTTTCTGGCTTTTCCAGAGCGAAGTCTTCTCGGAGGGCTATGGGCGCGACGGGCTTATCATCGACGTTCGTGATAACTACGGCGGCTTTACCGCCGACCAGATGCTTCAGATTCTCTGCGGCGCGAATCACTCTTATGCGGTGACGCGCGAGTGTGGAAACGGCTATCTCTTCGGTTATTGGGGTCGTCCGGTTTGGACGAAGCCGATCGTCGTCCTTTGCAGTGAGTATACCGCCTCGAACGGCGAGATATTCTCGCACGCTATCAAGCAGCTTAAGCGCGGCAAACTCGTCGGTAGATCGACGGGTGGTAACGTGATTGCGACGACCGACTTCCCGCTCCTTGATTACGGTTCGTTCCGTAACGCGAAGTACGGCTGGTTCGTTCTCGACGGTACCGACATGGAGCATAACGGCGCCCAGGTCGACGTCGAAATCGATGCGGTCCCGGGAGACTACGAAGCCGGTATCGACCGTCAGCTCGAAAAGGCGATCGAAGTCCTCGAAAAGGATATCGCGGCTTGGAAGAAGGCGAATCCGCCGATGGTCCCGAATTACACGAAGTAAGTACATGAAGCGTGAAATCACGATAGCGGTAATGGGCGCGGGGAGCCGCGGCAACGAATACCCCGAGTACGGTAAGCTTTTCCCCGGCTCTTGCCGCGTGGTCGCGGTCTCCGACATCAATCGATATCGTCGTGAGAAGATGGCTGAGAAGTGGGGCATCGCCGCGGACAAGATCTTCGGCGATTTCCATGAAATGCTCGAGGCCGGAAAAGCGGGGAAGCTCGCCGACATCATGCTGATCGCGCTTCCCGACGACCTCCATTTCGAGCCTGCGATGGAAGCGATGCGCCAGGGCTACGATATCCTCCTCGAAAAGCCGATGGCTCAGACGGCGGAAGAGTGCCGCGCGCTCCTCGCTCGTCAGAAGGAAACGGGCGTCATGGTCGCCGTCGGGCACGTCCTTCGCTACTCGCCTTACTTCCGCGCGCTCAAAGCGAAGATGGATTCGGGAGCTATCGGCGAAATCGTGAATGTTCAGCACATGGAGCCCGTCCTCTACGCTCACATGGCTCACTCCTTTGTCCGCGGCAATTGGCACGACTCGAGGGCGACGACGCCTATGATTGTCGCGAAGTGCTGTCATGATATGGACCTTTTAAGATGGTTGATCGGTAAGAAATGTACGAGCATCAGCGCGAAAGGCGGAATTTATCTCTTCAAGAAGGAGAAAGCTCCGAAGGGCGCGACCTTGCGTTGTACCGACGGCTGTCCGCATGAGAAGACTTGCCCCTATTCCGCTCTCGACATTTACGATCGTAAGCGTTGGTTCATGTACGTCTTCGATTTCCCGAAAGACTCGCCGAGCGAGACCCTGATCGAAGAGTTGAAGAAATCCGATTACGGTCGCTGCGTTTATTTCTCCGATAACGATCAGCCCGATCATATCGTCGCCGACCTCGAATTCGAGGGCGGGACTACCGCGAGCTTCACGATGGATGCCTTCACGCCCTATGGTGGACGTAGAACACGCGTGATGGGAACCTTGGGCTTTATCGAAGGCGATGGCAAGACTTTCACTACCCATATTTTCGGACCGAATACTGCCGAAACGTGGGAATTCAAACCTGAAGAAGGCTCGAACTACAAAATGAGCGGCCACGCCGGCGGCGACATGATGCTTATCGGCGACTTCCTCGAAGCGGTCAGAACTCGCGATTTCTCCAAGCTCTCCTCCACTATCGACATGAGCGTCGAGTCCCACCTTATGGGATTTGCCGCGGAAAAGAGTCGCCTTGAATCTGGAACAGTACAGATCCCGACTTAAAGCGCTCGCTGAGAAGCATCTCTCGCCGGTCATGCGCTCGCGAATAACGAGCGATGATGTCGTCCAAGAAACTTACGCCGCCGCGGCGAAGCGCGCGAGCTTCTTCGAGAACGAGAGCGACGTTCCCGAGTACTTCAAACTCCGTAAGATCTTCTTTCAAACTCTCGTCTCCTTGGAGCGTAAGCATCTCGGAGCTCAAAAGCGCGATGCTTATAAGGAAATCGGCGAAGGCGAGCTTAGGGCGGAGAGTAATGACGAGGAGACGATAAGCGATGTCGGAATGGACCGCTTCGCCTCGACCGTCACGGGCCCCGTGACCGCCGCCTCGCGAAAGGAGCGTAACGCGTTGTTACGCGCGGCGATTCGTTTGCTTTCCGAGAACGATCGTCAGATTATCGAAATGCGTCACTTTGACGATATGTCGAATGACGACTGCGCCGAAGTCTTGGGGCTTTCTCGTCAGGCCGCGAGCGTTCGCTATGTTCGCGCGCTCGAGCGCCTTCAAAAAGAACTCCTTAAATTCACCGAATTTCAGTGATGAACGCCGATTTTACCGAAGAGATCCCGGAAAGTTTAAAAGGCCTCGTTTCGCGGCTTAATAAGCTTTCCGAGACGACTAACGGGAGTGTCGAAGTCGACGACGAACTCGCTCCTGATTTGACGAAAGAGGGTTTTAGGATTCTCTCGCTCGTCGGCCGCGGCGGAATGGGGAAGGTGTATATCGCCGAGCAGCTCTCCTTGGGGCGAAAAGTCGCGGTTAAAATCGGCAAGTCCGATTTTTCGAAAGAGGCGAGGCTTATCGCGCTTTTGGACCATCCGAGTATCGTCAAGATCCTCTCCGCCGGCGAAGTCGAAGGTAAGACCTATTATGTAATGGAGATCGTGAAGGGCTCTTCGCTCGATCATCGTCGATTCCTTTCGCCGCGACAACTCGCCGAAGTCATGCTGAAAGTCGCCGAAGCGATCGCTTATGCTCACAGTCAAGGCGTTCTTCATCGTGATCTCAAGCCCGCTAACCTCTTCCTCGATTATAACGGCAATGTTAAAGTCGGTGATTTCGGAATCGCCGCGTTTCAGAATGAGGAGAATTTCGTCGAAGATATCGCTTCTCAATCCGGCACCTTGGAGTACATGGCTCCCGAGCGCAAAGAAAGAGGCGAAAATTCGGTAGGAACCGATATCTATTCTTTCGGCGTTACGCTTAAGAAGCTTTTATCGGATTCGGGCCTTAAATCGAAGAGGCTTGATAAAATCGCGAGAAAGGCCGCCGCGAAAGATCCCGATAAGCGATATAAGACGATGGACGAAGTCGTGCTTGCTCTGCAGTGGTATTTGAGCAAGAATCGACTCCCGGTTATGATTCTATTCTCTGTCGCGGCGATGATGGTCGTCATTCTCGGCGTTTTGCTGATGATTTTCGTGAAACTATCCAATCCGCCCCCGCGCCCCGTCGATCGTGGCGGAATAAGAGCGCGGCAGCAGCATATGCGTATGTGGAACACGTGGAACATGGAAAACGGCGGTCCTCGTGTTCCACATGTTCCACAAGAAAGAAGGAGATAAAGCGGTGAAAAGAGTCGTTTTTGCTTTGATTATTGTGCTTTCGATGGCGTCGTTGGCCGATTACGTCCCCGAAAAGTGGAATCTCGAAGCGCGTAAAGCGTTCGCCGACCAGCGCTTCGGCGTCTTCATTCACTGGGGCCTTTACGCCGCTTATGCTCAGGGCGAGTGGTATCTTTTCAATTCTCGGTTGAATGAAGAGGCTTATTCGCGAATGCTCGACGGCTTTTGCCCGTCGAAGTTCGACGCGAAAGAGTGGGTTCGCGTCGTTAAGGCGTCCGGTGCCAAATACATTACGATTACGTCTCGTCACCATGAAGGCTTTTCGCTTTGGCCGACGAAAGTCGATGATGGTTATAACGTCGCGAACACTCCTTTCAAGCGTGATATTTTAGGCGAACTCGCTGCGGCCTGTAAAGAAGAAGGCATTCAGCTCAATTTCTATTATTCGTTGATGGATTGGCATCGCCTCGATTATCCCGAAGGCTCCTGCACTCGCGCGATTCGTGGGCGAAAGGGTAAGTGTCTTAACGATTATGCCTCGTACAAGCGTTTCATGCTCGGACAAATCGCCGAACTTCTCGAATATGGCCCCGGCAATATCTGGTTTGACGGCGAATGGGATCATCCTAAGACGTTCGATTGGGAATATGACGAGATTTATGATTTAATTCACTCGAAAAAGGTGTTGGTCGCGAACAATAACCATAAAGCGCTCCGCCCGAAGGAAGATATTCAGCTTTTCGAGCGCGATCTCCCGGGTGAAAACGAATCGGGATATTCGAAGGGTCAGGAGGTCGAGCGTTTTGCGCCGCTCGAACAGTGCGATGTCATTCAAAAGAATGTCTGGGGTTATAAGATCGGTGAAGAAAACTTCCGTACTCCTGAGGAAATCTGCTCGATGGTCGTGAGGGCGGCGGCGAAGAACTCGAATTTGCTTATGAATATCGGTCCGGATGCCTCGGGTCGCTTCCCGAAACCCGCGGTCGAGTCAATGCTTAAGGCCGGCGAGTGGTTTAAGGCAAACGGCGAGGCGATTTACGGTACGACGGGCCTCGGTCTTATCAAGAATTCCGATGGAACCGAGACCGCGCTGACGAAAAAAGGCGAAGAAGTCTTCAAAATCATGCTTAAACCCGGCTCTTACCCGGAGGTCAACCGATGAATGAAATTATGATAGAGAGACTTAAATCGTTTTCTCCTTATGTTTTCGGCGTTTTCGGCGTGTTGGTGGCGCGATACGTAATCGCTTTGGAATTGTTGCCTTCGCTATTGTTGTATCTCCCCTGTAAGGGACTTGCCCGCGCCGTAATCGACAACGAATCGTCGAAGTTGGTCGAGTCGGTGCTTTTGATTTTCTTGTTCCCGCCGGTCGCCTCGTCGCTCGTCGAGCAGGCGCTACGCTACGCGGGGAGCTTGAACGTCGTACGTTTGACCGAAGAAGTGAAGATGGTGATTATGGTCTTTACCGTCTTGGCTTCGTTTGGTGTCGTGAAGATCTCCGGCCGTTTCGTCGCTTCGATTTTCGGCGCTTGGCGCCTTCCGGACGGTATCTATAGCGTCCTCGTTCGCGCGCAGCTCATTGCCGCGTGTTCGCTTTCGATGTTCGCGGCGATTTACGGTTTTCGTCTTCTCGCGATGTACGGCTTTGATATCAGCTTCTCCTTGCGCTTGGCGATCGCGCTCTTGCTCGGTTGCGGCAGCGTGTATTGTATCTGGATCGTTTTGAGTACGCCCGTCGTCGCTCCCTTGCCGCTGGGTGCCGTACGCCGCGCTGCCGATACGCGATCCCGCGGCGAATCGGCGAAGGCCGCTTCCCCGACCTCGCCGTCCGTTCGTGAAGTGACGCCGCCCTCGGTTCGGATGGCTGATGTCGCCGGTATGGAGGAAGTGAAGCGTCAGATTCGCCTGAGATTGATCGATCCCGTTAAAGATGCCGCGCGTGCGCGGAAATACGGGATCAAGGTCGGAGGTGGTATGCTCCTCTACGGACCTCCCGGCACCGGCAAGACTTTTATCGCGAAGGCGGTCGCCGGTGAATTGGGCCTGCCGTTTTTCGCCATTACCGCGGCAGATGTATTCGGTCGATACGTCGGCGAATCCGAAGGCAACATTCGCCGGATTTTCGAAGATATTCGCAAGCACCCGCTTTCGGTCGTGTTTATCGACGAGCTTGAGACGTTGTTCCCGAAGCGGACGGAAGAAGTCCATGAGACGACTCGCAAGGTCATTTCGCTGCTTTTGCAGGAATTGGACGGTATCGACGAGGCTAAGAATCCGATTCTCCTCTTGGGTGCGACGAATGTGCCCTGGCTGATCGACGAGGCGTTTATGCGCCCCGGGCGATTCGACGTGCGCGTATTCGTGGGCCTGCCCGATTTCGCCGCGCGTCGTCAAATGTTCGAAGCGGCGTTTGAGACGGGTAGTGTGCCGTATGTCTCCGGGCTTACGGATTACTTGGCTGAACATACCGAGAATTATAGCGGCGCGGATATCAAGGGTTTGATGATGAAACTGCGCCAGACGGCTTATGAACGCCGACTTCGCGCTTATACGGTCGATGTCGTCGACGAAGTCCTCGCTCAAACCTCACCTTCCGCGAATGGCGAGATCCTCGCCTCGATCCGCGAATGGGAGCACACTCGAGCGCGCTGACTTTTCATTCTCAGCGTGACGGCTATTCGCTTCTTTTGCGCTTCTCCTGAACGGAGTAGCTTAGTGTGTTCGGAAGTGTGTAGAGCGGAGGGGATGAGGAGTGGGTGAGTGAATGAGACCGAACCCAGCTGCCTCGGCACCTCCGCGCTTGCGCGTTACATATCGGGGCATGATCGAATCAGTACCGTGGTCGGCTCAAATCAATATCGGGACCGCTTCAAATCATTACCGTCCCCCATTCAATATATTACCGTCCCCCGATCGAATCATTACCGTCCCCCGAGCGGCTCCCGGTATTGAATTGAAGGAGAGACGGAAGGGGGTGTGGGGGGGGACCAAACCGAGGTTTGAAGTTCGGGAGTGTTGAAGAGCGAAAAAATTCTCTTAACCGGTTGCATTCCTCACAAATTTGTGATAGAATTGTTTTGACTTGTAAAAGGGGTTTGGCGGTCCCATGCGCCGAATTTTGATCTTTTCCATACCTGCCGGAATGGGTGGCGGGAACGGTTTCAACGCGTAAATACGCGGATGAAACAGCGTACGCAACTTGCGTACTGAGCTTTGTAAGGAACCTGGAAAATTCTAAAACGAAAAGCGAAGTATGTAGGTGCGCTACGTGGTAGATTCACGTGGCGTGCTTTATTCTCATTGTTTTTCGTTGGGCTTTTCCAGGGCCTCTTACAAAACAAAAGATAAAAGCACGTCACTTTATTTTTTGTTTCGAAGGCGGCGACAGGGGCCATAATTAATCCCCTAACAAACATTATCCGTCTCTGTCGTCGCCTTCGCAACAAAGAATTTCAAAATCTCAAAAACGTTAGGAGAACAAGAAATGAAAAAAGTCATTACAAGAATGTTGGCTTTTGCCGCGCTGATGCTGTGCGGCGGAGCTTGGGCGGATGCTATGCCGGTTGCGGTGTGGGCCGGTAACTTCGAGACAAAGACGCAAGGCGCGTTTACGCTCGATTTGAACGGCAACTCCGAATCCACCGACCATTCGAAAATTACCATCAATCAGAATGTCGGCGTCAAGGTTGATACAACGACGGCGGTATCAGGAATTACCGTGCTTTTCCGCGTCGAGAATCTTGAAGTAGGCGAGTCGGTGAAGACGCTTGCAACGGTTAATGCCGCTTCTGGTGCCGGCAGTGATCGCTCCGGCGTCTACCTTGATGCGAATGGCCTGACGCATGGTATCTGGTGGAACGGAAGTGCTCTCAACACATACGATACCGGGGCAACGCAGTCCTCGCTTGCAAGCATCGAGAATACCGCGTATATGGCGCTTGCTTATAGCACCGGCGGCACGTCGTTCTACATCAATACCGGTAGCGGTTATAAGTCGGCTCATGTTAATGGAAATCAGAAGGCAAGCGGAGATACCTCGTTGTATGGCGTTTGCGTTGGTGGTACGCGCTCTCACGGTGCGAACTTTGTCGCCGCCTCGGGCATGGTGATTACAGGCATTGCCGTCTTCAATGAAAGACTGTCCAACACGATTGCGCTTTCGAATTATCAGTTCCCTGATGAGGCTCAGGTTTGGCTTCACTCGAAGTTCGGTTCGCAGCACAATGCCGCGAACGAGATTTCCTCGTCGGCGAAGGTTGTCTTCCCCGCAATCAAGACACTTGAGGATCTTCAGAATAATTACGTGCTGTCCGGTACGATCAACGGTGACTGGATGAAGGACGGTAACTACAGCTATACCGTTTATCCCGTCAAGGTTGCCGAGGAAAAAGATGGTGAGATACTCACATCGCTTACGATGCAGTTCCATGGCGTCAACGACGGCAATATGAAGGTTGCGACAGTCAAGTTCACTTGCAGTGATGATGGTATTTCAGCACAGCAGACGGGTCAGCGCTACTTGACGCCGGGAAGCAACAATGCGGCAACCTACCTTTTCAAGCAAGAGATAACAGGGGGAACTGGTGTTGGCGTTAATGACTATACGATCTACTCGCTCGCCGCGTACCCGAAGAGTCAGTTGACACTTCCTGAGGCTACGGCTAAAGTCATCAGCTGGAATGTCGCTCAGGGCGAGACGAAGGTTGCCGGTAAGGGTGAGCAGAAAACGTTGGTCGGTAATATCCCCGAAGCGGCCTGGACGGAAAAGGCCGGCGTCAACCAATATACGTCGACCGATTATACCGATGTCAAGGTCTACGATGTCGCGAGCGGCGAAACCACGACTGACACGAGCATCAAGTTCCGTTGGAGTGTGACGGGTGCGGCGAATTATGGTTTCTTACAGGCTGGCAGCAATGCTAACGATGCGGCTATCGAAAGCGACTACGAATACATGGGCATGTGGATGGCGAAGCTCGATAAGAGCGAGAGCGCTACCTCGTTTTCCGTTTCTGGCATTCCGTTCATGTCGTATGACGTGATCCTCTACTACAATGGTAATGCAGGTTTCGATTCCTATCAGATTCGTCCGATTACCATCAATGGTGCGAAGTATAATGTCAATCGCAAGGGTGAACTTGTTTCGGTCGGTTCAGCTGCTGACGGAAAGGCTCTTTGGGGGCAGCGCGGATTGTCGCGTCCTGAACTTGGCGTCAATGCCGGCATCATCAAGAACCTCTCGGCCGGCACGTTGACGATTACCGATAGCGCGAAGGGCGGCGGCCTCGCGGCGATTCAGATTGTCGAGCATCCCGTTAGAACGACGAATGTGACGATCTCCGGCGATGATAACCTCGTCAGTACGTTGGCGGCGGATCATTCCTTCGGCAAGGATCCGGTCATCATCACGGCTGATGGCGCGGCGACATTGACGGTGGATGAGGCGTGGACTTATGGTCCGCTTATTCTCGCTTCCGAAAGCGGAACCCTTACGATTAAGGGCGCTGATAATCTTCCGCTTGATGAACTCGACTTCAGCCGCGTTGCCGAGTCGCTCGTCTTTGAGTTCGATGCAACAACGACCGAATATACGGCGACGGAGAAGGTCAAAGCCTATATGGCGACGATGTCGGACGAGAAGGTGACCTTCCTCTTTAAGGGTTCCGAAACATCGGGTGCAACTGTTGCCTATACGGAAAATGCTCCCATTATCACGGGACACCTAGTCTTCCAAGGCGGTGCGCACCATGTCTTCAAGTATAATGGCGGAGATCATATTTTCGCGTCTGGTGCGAGCAATGATCATCCGACGATTCTTGTTGAGTCGGATACGACGTTGACGGTCTATGGTCATGATATGACCGGTTACAACGCGACGCCTACGGCCGATGGCGTCATTAGAGTCAAGGATCGCGGAACACTCGTTTTTGAAAATTACGGCGAGTCCGGTACGACCTTCTTCTACAGTCAGCGCATCTGTTTGGATCCCGGTGCAGAGTGGACGATTGGCGAGTCGTTGACAGGTGCGGACTTCCGTATGACAGGTGGTTCGTCGATTGATCAGGTCTTTGTCCCTGAAAGTGCCACGGATGCGACGGCGAATCCGGCGCGTATTACAGTCTCCACCGGAGCGCACCTTAATCTTGCAAAGGATGGTAGCGCGCAGGGTGTCGGCATTAACGTCGGAGCCAATTCGAAGCTCGTTTTCGATGGTGATGTCCAGTCCCTCAACAACGACGCAAATGTTGCAACGGATGATGAAACTCTTGCCGTGCGCGTGATTGAGAAGAAGGGTACTGGCGTTCTTGAAATCGTCGGCGGGAATGTCAGTGCAACGATGAAGCCTTCTGCCGGTACACTCAGATATGTTGCTGTCAGCCCTGCGGCTACCTCGTTTGGTGATGGTACGCTTGAACTTGCGCAGAATGAGAATGGTGACGCTTACACCTTTACCGGAACGGTCAGCTCTTCGGCTCTCGGCAAGGGTGTTGTTAAGACGGTTGCCGGATCGACGGTGTCGTTGTGCGGCACGTTTACGGATTATAGTGGTGACATCAATTCGTCGGCGGCTAATTCGAAGTTTGTCATCCCCGTCGGTCAGGAGGTGACGGTTGGCTTGATTGCATCGAATTCGAAAATTGAGATTGAAGGTACGCTCGCTAATACGAATAAGACGGCAGGTACCGGGCAGTATGATTATACGAATTATCAGCCTAGTAATCTGAGCGGACTTACTGGTAACGGTACGTTCAAGATCGTCGGACCTCATTACTTCTTTACGTCTGGCACGACTAATTTCAGTGATTACTGGGCCTCAACGCTTGCGATTTGCAATGAGCGTGGTGAAAGCGAACCGGGAGATAACCGAGGCATTGTCTGGGGGCAGCCGGACGATGGCAACAAGACTATTTCGATCGGTACGCTTTCCGGCTTCGGCATGATGCGAACGGATGCGAATAGAGGCACCCGTAATATTAAGGTCACTCAGGCTGTTGACAGCGAATGGTCCGGTGTTTTCTACGGAACAAATGATCGTCTCGGTACGTTCATTGTCGCCGGCAAGGATGGTGCGACGGCAAAGACGTTGACGCTTTCGGGTACGCAGACGCACACGAACGATCTGACGATTGAAGAGTCCGGCTCGGCCAAGATCACGGGAACGTGGATTGCGACGACGACGACTGTCAACGGTCGCCTTGAGGTCATGAATACGGCGACGCTCACGAGCCCGACGTTGACTTATGGTTATAAGATGGACACCTCTGATTCCGTCATTTATTTCGGAAGCAAGGATATCGCCGAGGCGGAGGCTGTTGCCCAGGTTGGTGACGATTATTATGCGACCCTTGAAAAGGCTTTCGAAGCGGCGTCCGAAGGCGAAGGTCTGAGCGTGACGTTAACAGCCAATGTTGCCGGGGATCTTAATGTCCCTGAAAACATGACGGTCAATGTTGGATCGCACACGATTGGTGGTGAGATTGTCATTGGTGAGAGGGCTGTGGTGACAATCGCGGGTGATCGCGAAACCCAGGGTATCTCCGGTCGTGGTAAGCTTGTTGTCACGAGTGGAACAGTCACCGCAAAGAACAAGAGTGGCGGTTATGCTGTTGACGGTGCGACCATTCAGATTGACGGCGGCACGTTTAAGTTGAATCTTGGCAATGCCGGTGCATTCTCTGTGGCGGCGAGTGATCCGTCGATCAATGACGCGAAGTTTATCATTGGTGCGAGTGGCACGCTTACAAACAATGGTTGGCTCAATATCAGCGGCGAGTTGTCTCTCTCTTCGGAGGCGACTAAGACTGTGTTTAGCGGGTCTTCCTTCCGTGGGGCTCCGACGGTCGTTAAGTCTGGCAACGGCGCCATAACATTCGATCTGAGCAATGCCAATGGAAGCGAGGACTATAAGTTCACATCGCTTACAATGAACGCGGGTTCACTTATGCTGAAGACGGCTGTAGCCGTTGATTCTCCCACTAGCGGAGTTGATGGGAAGGTGGTCAATAAGACGTCCGGTGCGGATGACACGACCGTCTACTCGCTTGTTGATGCTACGTCTGATACACCGATTACGCCCGAAGAAGGCGAGATTGTCGTTCCGGTTGTCCCTGACGCTGGAATTGCGATTGAGCCCGGAGCGGATGTAAAGGTTCCGACCAATACCGATGTGAGTAAGATTGAAGTTGTTTACAACGGCGTCGAACTCTCGAAGGCGGTTGAAGGCGAAAGCGGACACCCGAAGTATGTCGAGGTTTCGATTAACGAGACGACGGGTGCGGTTGAATTGACGACGACGGATTCGGCGAAGCCGGCAGAGACGGATATTGCGATGTCGACGCCGACGGAAGGCGAAGGTGAGGAAGCGACCGACAAGGTTCAGTTCACGATCACCAACCCGATTCCCGGCCTCTTCTACGCGGTTTCGTCGTGCGATACGCCCGATGGTACGTTTGAAAGCGCGACTGGCGATCAGGCAACCTCGTCTGCCGCGAAGACGGTCTCGATCCCGATGACCTTTGGCGAAAACCAGAAGGTGAAGTATTACAGGGTCAACGTCAAAGCGACGAAGTAACTTTCCTTATGGGGGTAGCTCAGCGGTTAGAGCAGCTTACTAATAATAAGACGGTCGCGGGTTCGAATCCCGTCCCCTCCACCAAAAAGTACGGGAGCACTCGTCGCCAGTCAGGGATGACAAAATGCCTAATGAAACGAAGCGGCGAGTATAAACTCGCCGCTTAATCAATCTTAAAGATATAGATTGATTAACTCGATGTAATAACAGATATATTCTGCGAAGAATTCGAGTATTGTAATGCTGATGAATATTGCAAAAACAATCAATATCCATCTAATTTTATCAATAATATTTTCCATAATAATATTATACGCGGAAGTCAATTTTTATATCTCATTTTCTCAGATAAAATTGGATAAAGTAAGTTCGTTTACGACGTGACGTCGGCCTGCCGCGCGGTATGCGGCGTCTGATGACGAGCTGTCATCAGTTTAAGCGGATAGGGAAATATTGGTTTGAATATTTCCCTATCCGTGCCAAATAGAAACCTTCATACGTTTCCGCGTCACTTTGTCGGAAGGGGCTTGACGGAATGATATCATATATGATACAATGTGCGCCATGAATTACGTAGCGAAGAAGTATGCGCGAGAGAATGGGGCTATTCCCTTTGACGATTGGATTTCGTCGCTTTCGCCGGTATTTCGTGCTCGTGTCTATGCCTATTTGACTAGAGTTGAACTTGGTAATTGGGGTAATGTTAAGGCAATAGAAGGCGCGGGTACGAAGGACCTATTCGAGTTGCGTATGTTCTTTGGCCCAGGGTATCGCGCGTATTTCGGTAAGGACGGTGATAAA
>JAKSOZ010000023.1 GCA_024405265.1 Kiritimatiellia bacterium
GAGTGAGCGCGCCCATCAATAGGCGATGAGCACGCTGATTGAAGCTGTTGCCGCCCGAGGCGGCTTTCCTTTTGCTTTGTCTTGTGAATGACCGCTATTCGAGTATAACCCATAATTCTCGGGAAGAGTGAGGGAAACTCGTTAGAGGGTATACCCCTCTCGAGTCAGAGGGTATAACCCTCAAGGCCTTTAGGGTATACCCCTCTTGATTGAGAGGGTAGTACCCTCTCGCATGAGAGGGGTATACCCTAAAACAAGTTGGTCAAACGCGGCAGATTTGTTTTTGCGGTGGGGAGATTCTTATTGAGAAGCAAGTGGGGGAAATGGTATAATATGAAGGAATGACAAACCGAGGATATGAGCCAATCTATACCGTTAGTGGCAAGGCGATGAATCTTATCGCCGAGATTGTTGCCGCTATCGAACGATATCGCATAATCGGTGGGGAGAAAAGCAGGGTGAAAGGCAGGGAGAAACTCCGCCGCATCGGCCCGGACAAAGGTGGTCGCTGGGAAGTTATTTAAATGAATCTAACTTGTCTCATAGGAAACGGATTTGATATCGGTCTTGGGCGAATCAACCCGTGCGACTTTTTGAAGCTGAAATACTTCTATTAGAAGTTTGTAAAATCAACAGGAGAATCTAAGTGATTACCCCTCAAAAGAAATTTGATATGAAGAAAACTCGAAGACTTAATCTTGTTTCGTTGTTTTCAGGTGGAGGCGGCTTGGATATTGGCCTCGATGCTGCAGGTTTTACGACCTTGTTTGCTAATGACATAATTCCCCAGTGCTGCGATACACTTGAGAAGAACCTCCCCGGCAAGAAAGTTGTAGTATGTGAAGACATAAAAAAGGTATCGGGAGATCTTATCAAAACGAGCATTGGATTGAAAGACGGAGAAGAAGTAGACTTGCTCGCAGGGGGTCCTCCGTGTCAGGCTTTTAGTATCTTTGGACAGCGAAAGGGGCGCGCTGATCCTCGTGGACAGATGGTATATGAATACTTTCGTATTTTGTCAGAGCTGAAACCAAAGGTGTTTGTTTTTGAAAATGTTTTTGGCTTGTTGACGGTCGAAAATGGGGGTGTTTTTAAGGTGGTTTGCGAAAAATTGGCAGACCCGTGTGATAATCTTCACTACGATATTAAAGTATTTCGTCTCAATGCCGTTGATTATGGTGTGCCGCAGTATCGCGACCGGGTAATTATTGTAGGATCTCGAACGGGAGCAAACGTGGTGGAGATTCCTCCGATAACTTTTTTGCATCCTGAAAAAGACCAACTTCGATATCGTACTGTTGCAGATGCATTGCGTGGACTTCCTCCTCCAAATGAGGATTTCCCCGCGAATCACATGGGGCGTGTTCATAGTCAAGCTATTATTGATCGTTATGCGGCGATGGCACCTGGAGCAAGAGATGTCCATACGAGGATCAATAAATTAGACCTTACCCGCCCAAGCTTTACGATAATTTGTGGATCAAATTGTGGGGGCGGGAAGGGCCATATTCATCCTATTACTCCTCGCGAGGTTACAGCGAGAGAAAGCGCGCGTATTCAAACATTCCCAGATGCTTGGTCGTTTTCAGGCAATGGACGATATGCGATAAGCCAGGTCGGTAATGCCGTTCCGCCGTTGTTAGCATTTTCGATCGGTAATGCTATTCGTAAGCAGATATTTGGAATGAAAGAAATACCGATTTCAAAGGCTCTTAAAAAGATGGGGCAGGAGCATCTGTTCCCAGAACTTAATAAGGATAAATAAACATGGCTACTTATTCAATAGACTGGATTGGTTTAGATCGTGGTCACGAAGGGTTTTGGAATCCAGCAATTTGGGCCGGAGTCATACAGACAGTTTATGATTGCGGAGGGACAATCGATTTTTCGGATTTTACGTCGCACTTTTACCAGAAATTAGTTGTTGATTTTCCGTCAGTAACATGGTCTTCGTTGGATAAGAATGGTGCTAACAGGAGTTTGTTTCGTGATGCGAGAGAGCCTTGGGTAGCTACGAAGACTTTAGGCTTCGATGGGAATCAAATCAGCATTACCGATATTGGTTTGTCGGTTGTGCATGGTGACGCAACGTACGGCGAAACGTTGGTCGAGACATTCAAATCGTACAATGAGACCGGAACGACCGACAATCCATTTTCGATTATTTGCGAATGCTTGCTCACATTGCCGACTGGGAATGCGATTTCGATAGAGGATGTGATTAAGATTATGCGTCATTATCGCCCTGGCGGTGATGATGATTTGTTGGAAGTGTTAGCTGCTGAAGATGAGAATGTCAGTAATGTCACTGAGCGTCGACTCAAAAACATAATGACTCTTCTCGCATATTCGGGAGCACTAACAATCGTAGGCAAAGATTATTTCTTAGCGTCTCGTTCAGTGGCCGAGGAAATCACGGGGAAGTCGTCATTAAAAGAACATAGTTCGGGACGTAAGTTGAGTGATGGTGGTGTTCATCAGCTTATCACCTACGGAGCGCCTGGGACTGGTAAGTCGTATCGGACGAAGTTGGAGACGGAAGGACATGCGGTGTACCGTACGACCTTCCATCCCGATTCCGACTATTCGACGTTTGTCGGTGCGTATAAGCCGACGATGAGCAAAGACGCGGGGCTGATTGAGGTCTACAAGGGTAGCGGTAGCAGCAAAATTCTTGACGTGACGCATGAGGTGAAGAAAGGCATCTCTTACGATTTCGTGCCGCAGGCGTTTATCAAGGCGTACGTCGATGCGTGGCAGAAGATGAATGCGGAGGCGGAAGGTGCCGCGCGCGTGCCGGTGTTTCTGGTGATCGAGGAAATCAACCGCGGCAATTGCGCACAGATCTTCGGCGATCTCTTTCAGTTGCTGGATCGTGGCGAAGACGGCTATTCGGACTATCCGATCGATACGGACTCGGATCTCAAGCGCTTTTTGTCGGACGCGGAACAACTCGGCAAACTCTCTAAGATCCGCGAGGAAGTCCGCGCGGGCGCCAAGCTTGTTCTGCCGCCCAATCTCTATATTCGCGCGACAATGAATACGAGCGACCAATCGCTCTTCCCGATCGACAGCGCGTTCAAGCGTCGTTGGGAATGGAAGTATGTGCCGATTGCCAAGCCGACAAAGGCCGGATGGGTTGATCGCGTGATCGTGGCCGACAGTAAGGCGTACAGCTGGTGGGACTTCCTTCTTAAAGCCAACGAGCAGATTCTGAACACGACGAAGAGCGAAGACAAGCAGCTCGGCTACTTCTTCGTGAAGGCTCCCGATGCGACGGGGCACATCAAGGCCGATCGTTTCAGCGGCAAGGTTCTGTTCTATCTCTACAACGATGTCTTCAAGGACTACGCGCTTCCCGCAGAATTGTTTGGTGACGGATCGAACGGCTCGACCAAGTACGAGTTCAAGATGTTCTTCGATGAACTTGGCGAAACCAAGGAGTCTGTAGTCGCGGCGTTCTTGGAGCAGCTGGGGTTGACAGGGACTCCGGTGAATCCGGTATAACTTCACTCAGGAGGTGACTGATGCTGAAAGACGAGATTAAAGCCGGAGAATCCGCTTCGCTTGAATTCAAGCGCGATGTCCCCAAGGACCACTTGAAGTTCCTTAAGACGGTCGTTGCGTTCGCCAACTGCAACGGTGGGCGAATTGTCTTCGGCGTGGACGATGACCGATCGATTGTCGGAACGGACGAATTCGAGTCTTTCAAGATTGCCGATCGGATCGTCGACACGATCTCGAATCGCTGCAAGCCGCTCATTTCCGTCAATACCGAGGTGACCTCTGTCGATGGTAAGACGGTGATAGTCATCGAAGTTCAGAACGGGAAGCGGTGTCCGTACTTCATCCAATCTCTGGGAAAGGAAAACGGCACGTTCGTCCGCGTCGGGGCAACCACGCGACTTGCGGACGAGATGACGATTCGTGAATTGGAATTCGCCGGAGCAGGACGTTCTTTTGATGAGGAAATTTGCCCCGGGCTTGAGATCACGGATAAGGACGTTGCGAAACTTTGTGCACGGATGTTTCGTGTGGCAAAAGAGAACTGTGAAGAGCCCGCCGAGCGCAAGATGATTCGTAAGGTCACTGCATCTCAGTTGGAAGATTGGGGCGTGCTGACACGCGTCGGCAAGAAATTGGCTCCGACATATGCGTATGCCTTGTTGGTCGGGTGGCGTCGTTTCGGCGGCTTGGTGCAGTGCGGGGTCTTTCGCGGCGAAACCAAGGCGACCTTTCTTGACCATCGGGATTATGATGGGTCAATCATTGATCAGATTGATTCCGCCTATACCTACATCCTGTCGAAGATTAATGTCGGAATTGAGATCGTCGGAACCAAGAGCGTGGATCGCTACGAGATTCCGCCGAATGCGTTGCGTGAACTTGTCATCAATGCCATCGTTCACCGTTCGTATTTGAATCCGCGCGCAATGTCTGTGCAGGTTGCCTTGTTTGATGATCGGTTGGAGGTAACTACGCCCGGAGGACTCCCTCATGGCATGTCGGTGGACATGATGCGAGAGGGACATTCGATTGCGCGCAACCGCGCGTTGGCGTTGGCCTGTAGGTATATGCATATTATCGATGCATGGGGTAGCGGAATACCTCGCATTGATAAGTTATTGGTCTCTTCCGGGTTAAAGGCCTTGGATGTTGAGGATAATGGCATTGATATTCGGCTGACCGTTTGGCGAAAGTCGGGAGCTGCGCAAGTAAGCATTACTACACAAGAAACTACACAAGAAACTACACAAGAAAATTTCGCTACACAAGAAATCGGAGAGCGAATACTTCAACTTGTGAAGAGCAATCCTAAGATTACGACAGTTGATATGGCGCGTGCGCTCGGTCTGACTCGGGATGGCGTAAATTATCACCTTCGGGCGATGAAAATCAAGGGCTTGCTTCGCCGTGAAGGAGCGACAAAGAACGGCATTTGGATCGCAATGGCATGAAGCTGCTGATTGAGGGTTATTCGTATCGGCCGGAGGATGTCAAAGGTGTCCTTCCGGATGATACGTTGTGGACGCCTGACGAGAAGATCAGAATTGAGAACGTCGGTTACTTTCATAACCCTAAGTGCAAAGACTTCGTATTCTTCTTGCCGAAGGTCTTGCTCGAACCGAGGACGATTGACGGCAAGGAAGTTGATCGCGTATTCTGTTCGAAGACGAATCCCGATGGCTTTGCCCCGGAGGAAATTCTCAATCCCGAGCAGCTGAAGGTGTCAGACGGACGCAAGTTGGCCGATGAAGAGAAGTCGTTCCTCTACGAATTCGCCGTTTGGATCTATCGCGCCATTGCCCGTTTTGATGAGACACATAAGAGCTCGGATATCATCAACAAGCGCTCCGAATCGCAAGCGGGTTCGTTTAAGCGCCGGTATGTTACAAATACGCTCCTTGATGTCATCTTGGCGTTGCGCCGCTTTGCGCGTGACGATCAGGATTACTTCCTCTTCAAAATTAAGGAGAAGCATTCGGGAGCGAATAAGATCAATTGGACGCGCACAATTTCTAAATCTGCCGCGATTCTTGCGAGCGGGCGACCGGTCTATCTCGATCCGCGTAACAAAAAGCGGATGATCGACTTTGATGAAGAGCTTCTCGTCATTTTCTATTCGATCCTCAACTACATTAACGCGAAATTCGGCTTCCATGTCCAAATAAATGCGGGATATGAGTTGATTGCCGGTGAGAAGTTCGAGCGCTATCTTGCCGGGTACGGATGCGCACGCCTTCGTCAGATCAAATACAAGTATTTCTCTGACCGCGATCTCGCGCTCTGGGAGCTGTGCTTTGCCTTTGTCGACAAGGCGCATCAGGCGAATGTCGTGAGCGATCGCGAGGAGTACTTGCTGGCGAAGGACTTCAACATCATCTTTGAGTCGATCATCGACGATCTCATTGGCGATGGTGAAGTCGCTGCGTTCAAGGAGATGAAAGACGGCAAGGAGATTGACCATCTTTATCTGGACGAGAGCCTGACGACGCGCGGCGGATCGAAAGGTAAGACATTCTATATCGCCGACTCGAAGTATTACAAGCTCGGCAATGCCCTGAGTGACGAGAGCGTCTATAAGCAGTTCACTTACGCCAAGAACATGCTGCAACTTGATCTTAATCTCTTCCTTAACGGAAACGCGGCAAGTGATAAGGTTAAGGATCGGCGAAAACCGTTTGAAGAGGTTGGACTTTTACGTGATCCGGTGACTGAGGGTTACGATGTAATCCCGAACTTCTTTATCAGTGCAACGCTCGATAAGGAGTTTAGCTACGACAAGCCAAAATTGGAGCTTCATGCGAACGGTCAGAACGGCGAATACCGTAATGTCCATTTCGAGAATCGTCTCTTTGACCGCGATACGCTGATTCTTTCGCACTATGACGTGAACTTCCTCTATGTGCTGAAACTCTATGCCCAAAATGACAATGGCCTTAAGAAGCGGTGGCGTGAGACGGTTCGCGAGGAGTTCAGAAACCGCATCCGCGACGTTCTCAAGAATCGATTCCTTTTCTATGCTATGATGCCACATGGCGACACGCCTTCAGGCGAACGGTTTTTGCGTGATAATTTCCAAAAGACACTCGGCAAGGTCTATTCGCCATATCGGCCTGTGGACGGCAAGACCGTTTATTCTTTGGCTTTGGAAGATCCGGATAAGCTGCTTGATGATAAGACGTTATCCCCGACGGGTCTTGCAGAGAAGAAATCGCGTCTTGCGGCAGATAAGAACGAGGTGATTGAGCTACTGAAAACAGCGTTTTACGTTGTGCCTTGCGAATTAGGTAAGGATCCAAGCGCCGATCTCCAAGCCGAGGCGTCAGCGCATCCAGTCGCAGTTGGCTCCTCTGATATCTCGACCTTCTTGCGAGATGTGCCGATTAAAGGAATTCAGAATGCGGCCGTGAGGGCTCACTTCTATCCGGCACCTGTTGAGTCGACGCACACTCCACGAATCGTCCGTTGGATTTTGCTTTCACTTTCTGACCATGCGCCGCGTATGCTACGTGTAAGGGAGAATGGTTACCTGGGTGGCGAATGGACTGGAGATCAGATAAAGCACACCCACGCTGAGTTCTCGCAAGTCGTATTCCCTGAAGGACAAAAATATCATGTCTGGGAAGTCGATGAAGTTTAACTCTAATGTGATTAATGTGGTATAATATCGATACTGAAATGATCGTAGAGAGAGGATTTAAGTGATGAAGAAGCTTATAATGGCAGCATTGGCCGGGGTTGTAGGGCTAGGCGCTTACGCGAGGACCTTCGAAGTCAGGGCGTGGCGAGGCGAGACGGTCACGGCGATTCTACCGGATTCATGCGAAACTGCGCTCACGCCGGAGGGGCTCGAGATCAAAATCGGGCATCTTGAGCTCGTCAAGTACGCGCCGCATCCCGGATCGCTCGAGCGGCGTGAGATATACGACCGTGTCGCTTGGGGTAGCGAAGGCTCACACGGGCCTCGCGTCGTAGAGATCAAAGTGCCGCGCTCGGCTAAGCCGGGAGTATACAAGAGCGGGATGATGAACGTAACGGTCATCGATCGCGTTTTGCCCGAGCCGAAGGAGTGGAAGTATTATCTTGATCTATGGCAGCATCCCTGGGCGATCGCTCGTGAGGCGAGAGTCGTGCCGTTCTCGAACGAACATTTCGACGCGATGAGGCCGGTTTATAAACTGCTTGCTTCGGCGGGACAGAAGACGATCACGATTCCGATCCTCGATGAGCCGTGGGATCATCAGTGCCGCGACGCGTATCATTCGCTCGTGGAAGACGAAGATTTCAAGCTCTTCGATATCTATGTCGAATTTTGCCGCGCCTGCGGGCTCGGTCCCGACATCGCCTGCTACTCGCTTTGCCCTTGGAAGCTGAAAGTTCAGCCGGGGACGGCGCAGTTCGAGGAATATTGGGGCGGATTTCTTCAGCGCTTCGCGGCGCATTTGAAGGAGAAGGGGTGGTTCGAGCATACGTATATGGCGATGGACGAGCGCTCGCCCGCGCAAGTCAAGGCAGTCTCCGAATTCGTCGAGAAGTATGCTCCCGGTATGAAGATTTCGATGGCCGGTAATCGCCGACCGAGCGATTTCGAAGGGATCAAGATCGACAATTATTCGCAGCTTTTGAATTATATCGACGAGGCGTTTCTGAACGAGGCGCGAGAACGGCGCGAAGCGGGGCTAAAGACGACGCTCTACGTCTGTTGTAGCCCGAATACGCCCAATACCTTCGTCGGCTCGGACGCGTATGAGGCGTTTTGGCTCGGTGCCGCGCCGGAAGTCCTCGGACTCGACGGGCTTCTTCGCTGGGCCTTTTGCAGCTGGCCGGAGAATCCTCAGGAAGACGCGAGCTTCGGCAATTGGCGCGCGGGAGATACGTTCCTCGCTTATCCGCGCGGCGAGCCGAGTATCCGCTTTCTCGAACTTCGTAACGGCATTATCGCGGCGGAGAAGCTTCGCATTCTCCGCGACGAGGGCGCGATCAGCGAGGCGGACGAGGCGGAAATCGCGAAAGATTTCAACGTCGACAGCGCGCTTAAAGGGCGTTACTATCACGCGGCGATCAAAGAGAAGCTCGGCCGAATCTTGAATCGCTGACGCAAATATGATATACTACGCGCCAATCATTTCAGTCTGTGACGAAGGGCGAGGTGCCCGGCGTGAGACTAGAAGAAGTGTCTAACAGGGAATGAAAATGACCGAACAGCAATATTGCCACGTTTTCACGTCGGAGTCCGTATCGGAAGGGCATCCTGACAAAGTGGCGGACCAAATTTCCGACGCGATTCTCGATCAGTGCCTGAAGCTCGACGAAAACGCTCATGTGGCCTGCGAGACCATGGTCGGCCCCGACGTCGTAGTCAACATGGGCGAAATCACCTGCGCCGGCTTCGAGAAACTCGACACCGACAAAATCGTCCGCCGCGTCGTCAAGAAGATCGGATACACCGCCGATAACGAGCATTTCAGCGATAAGTCGCTTAAGTACACCTCGTATATTCATGGTCAGTCGCCGGATATCGCTCAGGGCGTAAATCGTAAGAATAAGAAGAAGCAGGGCGCCGGTGATCAGGGTATGATGTTCGGCTACGCGACGAATGAGACCAAGCGTTATATGCCCGCGGCGATCGTGTATTCGCATGCGCTTCTTAAGATGTTCGCGCGTCTTCGTCATAACGGCACCTTAAGCTGGCTTCGTCCCGACTCGAAGAGCCAGCTCTCGGTCGTCTACGAAAACGGCAAGCCGAAATATATCGACACGGTCGTCATCTCGCATCAGACGACGGAGGAGGGAGCCGACTCTGAGCATTACGCGAAGATCGAATCGCTCGCTCGCGATTTTCTTAAAACGACCGGCCTTCTTCGCGAGGAGACCAAGTTTTACGTGAATCCGACGGGGAAGTTCGTCGTCGGAGGACCTTGCGGAGACTCGGGACTTACCGGTAGAAAGATCATCGTCGACACCTACGGCGGCATGGCCTCGCACGGCGGCGGCGCTTTCTCGGGCAAGGATCCCTCGAAAGTCGATCGCTCGGCCGCGTATTATGCGCGCTACGCCGCGAAGAATATCGTCGCCGCGGGACTCGCGGAGCGTTGCCAGATTCAGGTCGCTTACGCGATCGGCGTCGATAAGCCGGTGAGCTTTTGCGTCGATACTTTCGGCACCGCCGCGGAAGGTATCACGAATGCCGCGCTCGAGAAGATGCTTATCAAGGGCAAAATCTTCGATTTCCGTCCCTACGCGCTTATTGAAGACTTGGGTCTTAAGCATCCGAAAGGCTGGAAGTACGAGGATACGGCCGCCTACGGGCATTTCGGACGCGACAAGTTCCCGTGGGAAAAGCTCGATAAAGTCGAGGCTTTGAAGAAGCTCTTCAAGCGCTCTTGAGTTCTTTTCCGCCCAATCTCTACGTGCACTTCCCTTTTTGTCGAAGGAAGTGTAGCTACTGCGCGCTTTATTCGCGCGCAGTAGAAGTTAAAAGTGAAAGTGTAAAGTGTAAAACGAAGGAATATGTTGACGAAATAGTTAACCACCTTCACTCTACACTTTACACTTTAACTTCTAACTTTAAAACGATTTATTTCGGTGGAGGCTCCCCGGCCTTGTGTGATATAAGGCCGATTTTCGCCGCGCTTTCGCCCTATATCGACGAGTCTACCGAGTTTACGGTCGAGTTGCATCCGGAGGACGTCACGCGCGAAAAGCTCTCGGAGCTCAAGGCGGGTGGGGTCAATCGCATTTCGATGGGACTTCAATCGCTCGATGATAAGACCTTAAAGGCGATGAACCGCGGTTACGACGCCGAGTACGCCGCGGAAAAGTTCGCGCTCGTGAAAGAATACTTCGAGAACGCGGGCGTCGATTTGATCGTCGGCTTCCCGGGCGACCCCTGCGAGGGTTATGAGAAGCTCGCGAGTTGGGGATTGAAGCACTGCTCCGTTTATTCGCTTCAGAACGAACGTAATCTTAAAAACGTCCCGGACGATGATTTTATCTTGGATAAGATTCGCGAAGTTGACGCCGCTCTCGGCGCTTTCGGGCTTGAACGCTACGAGATCTCGAATTATGCCGCGAAGGGGTATGAGTGTAGGCATAATTTCGCGGTATGGCGCGGCGAAGATTATCTGGGGATCGGAGAGGGCGCGTTCGGTCGCGTCGGGAGAACTCGCACTTCCTTCGGGAAGACCGAGACGGTCAGTGAAGACGACGATTTCAAAGAGCGTCGCCTCTTTCGCCTTCGAACGCGAGAAGGGCTCGATACGAGCGGTAGAAGCGATTGGGCGAAGACGATGGATAAGTTCGTCTCCGAGGGGCTCGCGTCGAAAGCGGAATCGGTATACCGCCTTAATCGGCGCGGTTACGAGGTCGTCGATTCGATTCTTGCAGAACTTATTTAGGCAGTATTGACTTAAGGCGAGGTAATTTGGTATAATACCGACTCAATTTCCGTCTGGATCGGGCTAAAACCGACTGCCCGAACGGTAAGGAAAACAAAAAAGGAACAAAACAATGCCTAAGATGAAGACCAAAAAGAGCGCCACGAAGCGCATGAAAATGTCGGCCACGGGCAAGGTTATTCGCTCGCAGGGTGGCAAGGCCCACCTCAACAACGGTAAGACCCGTTCGCGTAAGCGTAACCTCTCTGGCACCACCACCATTGGATCGAAGCAGGTCACTCAGACCTACGCTCGCGCTCTCCAGGGCTAACACAGATAAGAAGGAGATAAGACAATGCGTGTTACTAATGCTGCCGCTTCTCGTGAACGTCGTCGCGCCCGCCTCGAACTCGCCAAGGGTTTCCGTGGGGCTCGTTCCAAACTCTTCCGTATCGCGACCGAGGCTGTCGATCGCGCGATGCGCCTCTCGACCGAGCACCGTAAGCTCAAGAAGCGCGATTTCCGTCAGCTCTGGATCGGCCGTATCAACGCCGCGACCCGCGCTGAAGGTATGAGCTACTCGAAGTTCATGGCCGGTCTCATCAAGGCCGGAGTTACCTTGAACCGCAAGATGCTCTCCGAGATCGCGATTCACGACCCCGCCGGCTTCAAGACGCTCATCGACATCGCGAAGAACGCCTGAGGTTAAGGGAGTAGGGCTTAGGGAGAAGTCCTTAAGCATCAAGAAAAGAAGAGGACCGCGCTTGCCGCGGTCCTTCTTTTTTGGTATAATACCAACGAATCCGTAACATATCCCCTTTAAGGAGAGTAAAATGAGCGAAGCTATCGACCCTCGCGAAGCCGGCGCGGAAATCGGCGACACCGACATTGTGTTTGATTGCCCGAATTGCGGCAAGAGCCTCGTTATCGACTATCGCGGTGCGGGTCTCCAGATCACCTGTTCCGACTGCGGCTCGGAAGTCCTCGTCCCGATTCCCGAAGGAATGGAACTCGGCGATCTCGACCTCGACAGCGGCGAAATCTTGAAGCAACTTTTCGCGACTCGCCGTAATTATCAGAAGGCGGAAATGCAGATTCAGGCTTTGAAGAGTCGCCTCGTTCAGCTTCAGGAAACGCTTTCCGTTATGCAGGCGGTTGTCGCCGAAGGCATCGCCGAGTGAAGGATAGGCGCATACTCATCGTAAACGCGCTGACGTTCGCGCGCGTGCCGCTCATTCTGTTGTGGCTCGCGCTCGCGATCGTCGATGAATTTCAAGGCGGTTTCTGGCTTGGCTTTTTCGCGACCTTCGCGATGTTCTGTTCGGGTATGACCGATCTCTACGACGGGAAACTCGCGAGAAAGTGGGGGGTCGTCTCGACTCTCGGGAAGATGGCCGATCCCTTGATGGATAAAGTCTTTTATGTCGTCGCGTTTCCCGCGCTCGCTTGGATCTCGGCGCATCAGGGCGGCAACACGGCGCACGCGCTCGTGCTACTCGGCTTCGCGATTCTCTACATGCTTCGCGATTTGTGGGTGACGTTCATGCGCTCGATCGGCTCGATGTTCGGAGCCGACGTCGCGGCGATGTATTTGGGAAAGGTAAGGACCGCTCTATCGTTTCCTTGCGCCGGCTGGGTCTATATGTATCTTTCGTGGCATACGCTCGTGGACGCGACGTGGGATCGAATCTGGCTCGGAAGTTGTTACGTCTTCGAGGCCGTGATGATCGCGCTTACGCTCTTGAGCGTCTGGACCTACACGAAAGCTTACGCGCCTTACCTTAAAAAGGCACTTGAAAAGAAATAAGAAATTTGAGATAATATCACCAACCAAACAAAACAACACCTACTTAAGAGGTAAATAAAATGAAGAAAATGACCAAAGGTTTCACTCTCGTCGAGCTCCTCGTAGTTATCGGCATTCTCGGTATTTTGATGGGCGCGTTGTTCCCGGCGATTTCGTCGGCCATGCTCTCGGCCAACACTTCGGCGATGTCGATGCGCGGACGTAACCTCTTCGTCGCGATCACGCAGTGCAACACCGAGCGTGAAGGCGCGGGTCTTCAGGCGGTTTGGCCCCAGACTCAGACCGAGGGCCTCGACGATGAAGACAAGAAGGTCATCGGAGCGTCGACCTCGACCGACTTCTTCAAGTACCTCTTCGACCTCGAGACTCAGCCCGGAGATCGTCAGCCCTTCGTCGACGTCGATATCGGCACTCTCTCGGGTAGCGGTGTTCAGGGTATGGCCGGCAATACGCTCAAGCCTGAGAACGTCGCTTGGCTCGTCACCAAGAATATTCAGGGCGAAATGTCCGACGTCATGCCGGTTCTCGTTTCGCGTAACGTCGACTACTCGACCTTGAACGGCAAGCTCACGAAGTACGAAGGTACCGAGTCGGGCCGTATCGACTGCGGTAAGGGCACGGGCAACTACCAGACCCCGTTCGGCAACAAGGCTTGGGTCGTCGTTCGTAAGGGCGGCGCCGCGCAGGTCATCAAGGCGAAGTATTCGCGTCTCAACGTCATCTTCAACAAGCAGAGCTTCGATAACTCGGGCAACTCCGACAAGCCTGAGATCATGGCGCTCTAATGCTGGTTAAGGTCGCTATCGACCTATCTCTCGGGAAGCTCTTCACTTACGAGGTTCCCGAGAACTTGAAAGAGAAGCTGGCCATCGGCCAGCTTCTTTCCGTTCCGTTCGGTCATCGCGAGGCGCGTGGCTTCGCGATAGAGTTAGCTCAGGCGCTGCCTGAGCATCACAATCAAGATTCCTTTAAACTTAAACCTATATCGGCGATTGTTGACGAAGTGCCGTTTTTCTCTGCGACGCTTTTGAAAGTCGCCAAGATGATCTCCGCGTACTTGGGTGCTCCGATAGAATCGGTCTTGAAAGCCGCGTTGCCCGCGGCGGTCCTCAAGAAAAACGTGAAGCCGAGAGAACTCATTTTCATCGAACCGAAATTCTCGCTCTTGCCGGTAAAACTCACCGAAAGACAGCAGTGGCTCTATGATCAAATCGTGAGGCTCGGCGGAGGATGGATGGCCCAGCTCATCAAAGAATTGAAGACCACGAACGCTTCGCTAAGAGAACTCGGAGCTAAAGGCCTTATCAATATTTCGGTTAAAGAACGTCGCCGCGATCCCTTATCGGGGAAGCGCTTTCTTCCTTCGAAACCGCTTCCCTTGAACGATGAACAACGCGCGGCGCTGAACGCCATTTATGGTGTTCAACCTTCAACCTCCAACCTCAAACCTGTTTTATTGTACGGTGTTACCGGATCGGGGAAGACCGAGGTATATCTGCAAGCGATCGCGAAGGAGCTCGAGGCCGGGAAGGGTGCGATCGTGATGGTCCCCGAAATTTCCTTGACGCCGCAGACCGTTCAGCGCTTTGCCTCTCGTTTCGGTAGTAAAGTCGCGGTTTTGCATAGCGCCTTATCCGACGGCGAGCGTTATGACGAGTGGCATCGGATTCGCGCAGGAGAGGCGAGAGTCGTGATCGGACCGCGAAGCGCGGTCTGGGCGCCCGTCAAAAATCTGGGACTGATCGTCGTCGACGAAGAACACGAAACGAGCTATAAACAAGACGAAACGCCGCGCTATCATGCGCGTGATGTTGCGGTCTTGCGCGGGCATGTCGAGGGCGCAAGGGTCGTTCTAGGTAGCGCGACGCCGAGTCTGGAGAGCTGGCATAACGTCGAAATCGGCAAGTATGTCCTCGCGGAAATGAAGCAGAGAGCGGGGAAGGGGACGCTGCCGAACATTCATCTCGTGGATATGAAGTTCGAACGCGGCGGAATCTTTTCGCGAGAGCTTCTGGACGCGATCAAAGCGCGGCTCGATCGCCATGAGCAGACTATCCTTTTCTTGAATCGCCGCGGTTATGCGCGTAGTGTCTCGTGTCCGAGGTGCGGTTATGTGTTCGAGTGTGAGGATTGCGGCGTGCCGTTCACGTATCACCAAAGCGACAATTGTCTAAGGTGCCATATCTGCGGCGGGTGGCAAGAGACTCCGAGCGAGTGTCCGGAGTGCAAGGAAAAGATTCTCGACATGAAGGGAATCGGCACTCAGCGGGCGGAAGCGGCGCTAAAGAAATGTTTTAAGGAAGCGAGAGTTTTGCGCATGGACGCGGATTCGACGAGTCGCAAATATTCGCACGACGACATTCTCGGAGCCTTCCGTCGACACGAGGCGGACATCTTGATCGGCACGCAAATGATCGCCAAGGGTCTCGATTTCCCGAACGTCACGCTCGTCGGCGTTTTGAACGCCGATAGCTCTTTGAATCTCCCCGATTTTCGCGCGGCGGAGCGGACGTATCAGCTCCTCTCTCAGGTCGCCGGGCGCGCGGGGCGCGCAGAACTGCCGGGCGAAGTTTTCGTGCAGAGCTTGGATCCGAGTGTGAATGTTCTTCGTTCGGTTCTGAAAGGAGATTTCAGCGCCTTCGCCAAAGAGGAACTCGCGGATCGAAAGGCCGCTTCATTCCCTCCTTTCACTCATCTAGCGCTCATCAATATGCGCTCGCAAGACTTGAATAAATTGGCGGCTTGGGCGCAAATGTACGCGGAAAGCTTAAGAAACAGCTCGAAAGAGTTGATGGTCTCGGACGCGATCAGCTCTCCGCTCGAAAAGGCCGAGGGGTATTACCGCTACCAAATCGTCGTTCGTTCTGAAAATCCGCGCCTCGTCACCGCCGCGTGGAAGGCGATTTCGGAAAAGCGCGAGCCACCGAAATCCATACTCGTTTCACTCGACCTGGATGCGTATAATATGATATAATATTCTCTATGAGAATATTGACCGGTATCCAGCCCTCTGGCAAGCTCCACTGGGGAAATTATTTCGGCGCGATGAAGTCCATGTTCGACCTTCAGGAGAAGGGCGAGAATTTCATGTTCATCGCGAATTATCACGCCATGACCACCGTGCGCGATGGCAAGGCCTTGAGAGACGCGACTAAGGAAGTCGCGCTCGATTATCTCGCTTGCGGTCTCGACCCGAACAAGACGATCATGTATCGCCAGAGTGACGTTCCTGCCGTTCAGGAACTCGCGTGGTATTTATCCTGTTTGACCCCGATGGGACTTCTCGAGCGTTGCCACAGCTACAAGGACAAAATGGCG
Source organism: Kiritimatiellia bacterium (assembly GCA_024405265.1). GTDB lineage: Bacteria > Verrucomicrobiota > Kiritimatiellia > RFP12 > UBA1067 > UBA1067. The sequence goes on from JAKSOZ010000023.1 coordinate 16,006, forward strand.
CACGGCTTCGACGCGACGCACGGTCTTTTCGCGTATCCCGTTCTTATGGCGGCCGACATTCTAATAATGAACGCGGATTTGGTCCCGGTCGGCAAGGATCAAAAGCAGCATCTCGAAGTGACGCGTGACCTGGCGCAGAAGTTCAACAACGCCTACGGTGAAGTCTTCAAGCTCCCTGACGCCTACATTCCCGAGACGGTCGCGACGATTCCCGGAACGGACGGGCAGAAGATGTCGAAGAGCTATCACAACACGATCGAGCTTTTTGACGTTTCCGCGAAGAAGAAGGTCATGGGGATTCAGACCGACTCGACGCCGATGGAAGAGCCTAAGGAGCCGAACGGCAACTCCGTTTACGAGCTTTACAAGCTTTTCGCGACGCCCGAAGAAGTTGAGACGATGGCGAACAACTTCCGCGCCGGCGGCTACGGCTACGGCAGCGCGAAGAAGGAACTCTTGAGCGCGTATCACCGCCTCTTCGATCCCTTTAAGGCGAAGCGCGATGAACTCGTCAAAGACCCCGATACGCTCGAAGATATTTTACGTGAAGGCGCCAAGAAAGCGAATGCCTGCGCCGCTGTTACGATGGAAAAGGTTCGCAGGAAAGTCGGTATTTGAAAATGGCAGAAGAAGTCAATAATCAGGTAGAGGGAAACTACAGCGCCTCGAATATTCAGGTACTCGAGGGCATGGAGGCCGTTCGTAAGCGCCCTGCGATGTACATCGGCGATACGGGTGAGCGCGGCTATCATCATCTCGTTTACGAAGTAGTCGATAACTCGATCGACGAGGCCCTCGCGGGTTATTGCTCGATGATCGACGTCATCATCAACAAAGACGGTTCGCTGACCGTTAACGATAACGGGCGCGGCATTCCCGTCGATATGCACCCGACCCAGCACAAGCCTGCCGTCGAGGTCGTCCTTACGATTCTTCACGCGGGCGGCAAGTTCGACGGTTCGAACTATAAGGTCTCGGGCGGTCTTCATGGTGTAGGCGTATCTTGCGTGAACGCGCTTTCCGATTGGATGAAGGTCGAGGTAAAGCGCGGCGGAAAACTCCACCATATCGAATTCTCTCGCGGCCATGTGACGAAACCGCTTGAGGTCGTCGGCGACTGCGGAGAAGAAACCGGCACGAAGGTCACGTTCTTCCCCGATCATACGATTTTCTCTTGCCACGCGTTCAAGTGGGAGATTCTTTGCGCACGTCTTCGCGAACTCGCGTTCCTCAATAAGGGCGTGACGATTCACTTCCGCGATGACGAAGGCGAGGCTCATCACGAAGAAACGTTCCACTACGAGGGCGGTATCGACGAATTCGTCGAGTACTTGAACACTAACAAGAAGCCGCTCTCACCGGTTATTCATTTCGAAGGTCAGAAAGAGTCGGAACGCTTGGACGGCAAGTATTTGATTCAGGCCGAAGTTTCGATGCAGTATAACGATAGCTACTCGACTTTAGAGCAAACGTACTGCAATAACATTCATACGATCGAGGGCGGTACTCACCTCTCCGGTTTCCGCCGCGCGCTTACTTCGACCATCAAGAGCTATGGCGAGCGCAACAAGATCATCAAAGAGAAGGAGCTCGCCTCGCTTTCCGGCGATGATATGCGCGAGGGCCTTACGGTAATCGTTTCCGTTAAAGTCCCTCAGCCTCAGTTCGAAGGCCAGACGAAGACGAAGCTCGGTAATGGCGAAGTCGATGGTATCGTCGCCGCGATCGTCTCGGATAAACTCAATACTTTCTTCGAAGAAAATCCGGCAGTCGCGAAGACGATTATCGAAAAGACGCTTCTTGCCGCGCGTGCACGTGAAGCCGCGCGAGCCGCGCGTGAATCGACGCGTCGTAAGGGTGTGATGGACGGCCTTTCGCTCCCCGGTAAGCTCAGAGATTGCTCCGAGCGTGATCCCGCGAAGACCGAACTCTTCCTCGTCGAAGGTGACTCCGCAGGCGGCTCCGCGCAGACGGGGCGCGATCGCGCGACGCAGGCGATTTTGCCCTTGCGCGGTAAAGTCTTGAACGTCGAAAAGGCGCGCATCGACCGCATGCTCGCGAATGCTGAAATCCGTACGCTCATTACCGCGATCGGGTGTGGCTTCGGGGAAGAGTGGGACGTCTCGAAGGCGCGTTATCATAAGATCGTCATCATGACCGATGCCGATGTCGACGGCGCGCACATTCGTACGCTGCTTTTGACTTTCTTCTATCGCAAGATGCCCGAGCTTATCGAGAAGGGCTATGTCTATCTCGCCCAGCCCCCGCTCTACAAGGTCGAGCGTAAGAAGAAATCCGAATACGTTCTTACAGACGCGGAACTTACCGAAAAGCTTTTGACCCTCGGTCTTGATGATTTCGAGGTCAAGGCGAAGGATGGACGCGTTCTCGAAAAGGAAGAGGCGAAGAGCCTCATGACGCTTCTCGCCGAGATCGAAGAGACCTCGAAAGCGCTCGAAGCTCGCGGCTACAAGGCTGAAGAACTTCTTAAGGATGAGACTCAGCAGGGAGGCGGCGCGAGCATTCTTCGTAAACTCTTCTCGTCGCTTTCCGCGTTCGGCTATGAGGCTCAGGATTATTTCGGGGGAGAGCTTAAGAAACTCCTCGACGATGTCCGTGCGCATGGTAAGCAGGGCCTTAGCGTTTATCGCTTCAAAGGTCTCGGCGAAATGGACGCCGAAGAACTTTACTCGACGACTATGGATCCGACGAAGCGCCGCATGCTCCGCGTGAAGCTTAACGACGCGGTCGCGGCGGATCAGATGTTCTCGCTCTTGATGGGTGACGAAGTCGAACCTCGTCGTAAGTTCATCGAAGATAACGCCCTTAATGTCCGCAATCTCGACTTCTAATCGCGCGCTTGTCTTAGGACGCGGCAAAAGCGGCGAGGCTGCGGCGAAGGTTCTTCGCGAGCAGGGCCTTGAGGTGGATTTCGCCGAAGGGTACGATCTCGTCGTCGCGAGCCCCGGTCTACAGGTCAAGAGCGAACTCGAGCTCGGATGCCTCGAACTTAAAAAGCGCGGTTGGAAACTCCTCGCGGTCACCGGCTCGAAGGGTAAATCGAGCGTCGTTAAGCTCGTAGCGGAAGCGCTCCATGGAATTCCCTGCGGAAACTACGGAACTCCTGTGAGTGAGCTCGTGGGATTGCCGGCCGGTTGGGCGGTAGTTGAAGTGAGCTCGTTTCAGCTCGAGACGACGACGCTTCCGCCCGACACGTTCGAGGCTGCGGCGATTTTGAATCTTCAGGAAGATCACCTCGACCGTCACGGCACGAAGGAAGTCTATCATAACCTCAAGAAGAAGCTTCTGACTTTCGCGAAAGAAGGAATAACGAGCGCCGACGCAGCCGATATCAAGCTACTGGAAGGCTCTTATTTCGATAACGAGATTTTGGAATCGAACGGCGCGATCGGGGTTAAGCTCATGCGAGCGGCCGGTCTCGAAGACGAGGCGATCCGCGGCGCTTTCATCGACTTCAAGCCGCTCAAGCATCGAATGAACCTCGTCGGCGAAATCGGGGGCGTGAAGTACATCGACGACTCGAAGGCCACTTCATTGGCCGCGCTCGAAGCAGGAGTCAAGATGGCCGAGGGTAAGGTAAGACTTATCGCGGGCGGACTCCCGAAAGGCGACGACCCGAAAAGTGTCCTGACCACCTTGACAAAACGGGTCGAAAAAGTGTATCTTATAGGGGTAGCGGCGAATAGTTTCTTCGACGCCTGGCATGAATCGGTCTCGTGCGAAATCTGCGGGACGATTGAAAAGGCGGTTGAAAAAGCCAAAGCCGAAGCGGTGAAAGGCGAGAGTGTGCTCTTGTCGCCGGGAACCGCCAGTTTCGATCAATTTAAGAGCTATGGGGAGCGCGGAGACGTCTTCGCGAGCCTCGTAAAAAAAGAAGGATAAAAGAAATGAAGAAGATCGGTATCGTTTTGGGTGCGGCAGCGGCCCTCTCTCTCGCGGGTTGTAAGGATCCCGGATATAATTACGTTCGCTCGACAGATGTCGCCGTCGTCGAAGATACGAGCGCGCCCGTCGTCGAAGAAGAGACTCCTGCCGTTGAAGAGACTCCTGTCGTCGTCGAAGAAATCAAGTGCCAGTGCGCTCCCGGTACGAAGCACACCTCGCCCTGCGCCTGCGGCGCGAGCAACTGCGCATGCGTCGTCGAAGTTCCCGCTCCGAAACCCGTCGAGCCCGCGTACACGACGTATATCGTTCAGCGCGGCGACTATCTCGCCAAGATCTCCAAGAAGTTCAACATCACCGTCAAGGCGATTAAGGATTTGAATCCGCAGATCAAGGATGATAACGTCGTCAAGCTCGGTCAGAAGTTGAAGCTCCCCGGTAAGGTCGACGTCGGCGCGCAGACCGTTCCCGCCGGAGCGAAGGCCGAAACCCCCAAGGCTTCGAAGGAATTCAAGCCCTATACCGGAGCTACGAAGGAATATACGATCAAGAGCGGAGATACTCTCGGCAAGATCGCTTACGGCAACGGCATCAATATCCGTCAGCTTAAGGAGATGAATAAGATGACCTCCGACGTCATCCACGCCGGACAGAAGATCAAGATCCCCGCCGACGGTAAGGCCGTCGAAAGCGCTCCCAAGGCCGAGCCGATCTCGAAGGTCGCTCCCGCCGGCAACGCCGATCCCGCGATCGTCGAGGAAGCCCCCGCTCCTGAAGCTCCCGTCGCTGAAGAAGCCGCTTCTCCTGTCGTTGAAGAAGCTCCCGTCGTCGACGACTCGATCAGCTACACGGTTCTCGAAGGCGAAGATCTCACCGCCGTTTCGATCAAGTGGGGTGTCAGCCCGTCGGCTATTCGCGAGCTCAACAACATGAGCGAAGGCGATCAGCTCTCGGCCGGTCAGACCATCAAGCTCCCCGCTGAAGCTCAGCAGTAAAGAAGAGTAGTGCGCAAGTCCGTACTATTCGCGCTAGGCCTGGTTGTCGCATGTATCGTGACGCTGGGCCTAGTGGTTTTATCAAGCGCCGGGCAGGCTAACGGAGTGCGCCTGCACCACGACGCGTTTTTCTTTTTCAAACGTCAGCTCATATTCGTCGCGGCCGGCATCCCGCTCGCGTATTTCATTTCGCGCTTCGATTATCATCACTTGCGCGACAACATGTCGCTGACGTTCTTCGCCTATGCGGCCTTGATAGCGCTCTTGATTCTGGCGCTTTGTTTCCCGCCGATCAACGGCTCTCGTCGCTGGATTCCGATGAAGATAATCAATCTTCAGCCGAGCGAAATCGCCAAAATCATGTCGGTCATCATCGTCGCGATGTGGACCGACCGACTTAAATGGAAAATCGACCGCTTCGTGAAAGGCGCGGTCATACCGACGCTGCTGATGGGGGTCATGGCCGCGCTCGTCATGTTGGAGCCGGATTTCGGCTCGACGATGGTCATCGCATTGGCGGCGTTCTTGACGATGTTCCTCGCCGGTACCAAACTTTTGCATCTCGTCGCGATGGCGTCGATGGCCGCTCCCATGTTCATTTATAAAATCGTCAGGAACGCGAATCGCATGGCACGAATCGCGGCATATATGGGACGAGATACCGCTATCGGCGGCGCCGACGTTTCCTCGACCGCGATCGATAACGCCGCTTACCAAGGACATCATGCGCTCGTTTCGCTTCATAATGGAGGAATCTGGGGAGTCGGGCTTAACGAGTCGATGCAGAAACACTCCTTCCTCCCCGAGATGCATACCGATATGATTTTCGCGATTGGAGCGGAAGAACTCGGACTTATTTTCTCGCTCGTGGTGGTAGCGCTCTGGGTAGCGTTTTTCGTGCTTTCTTTGTATATCGCTTATCACGCGACGGACCACTTCGGTAAGCTCATCGCCGTCGGGATGGCCTTCGTGTTGTTTTTCCAAACGTTTTTCAATATCGGAGTCGTTTGCGGAGCGTTGCCGATGAAGGGAATGGCGTTGCCGTTCTTCACTTATGGCGGCACCAATATATTATGCGCCTTCGCGGCGGTAGGCTTGATTCTGTCGGTTGGAAATTACGCCGCGGCGGAATACGAGAGGAAGCATCGTCGTGGCTGAGACACCGAAGCCTTTTTCGGTAAGCTCGCTTACTGCGGCGATGAAGAGTCTCCTGGAAACGAAGTTTCTCAAGATTTATGTGGAAGGTGAAATCAGCGGCTTCAAACGCTATCCTTCCGGGCATGTGTATTTTACGCTTAAAGACGAGAGCGCGCAGATTTCAGCGGTCATGTTCTCGAGCTATTTCGAACGTTGTCGCGTGAAGGCGGCGCTTAAAGACGGCGCGAAGGTTCTTCTTTACGCGACCGTTTCGTTGTATCAAGCACGCGGCAGCGCGCAGCTAAACGTGTTCGCGGCCAAACTCGTGGGCGAGGGCGATTTGATGCAACGTTATCTGGAACTGAAAGCGAAGCTCGAAGCGGAGGGATTGTTCGATCCTCGGCGCAAGCGTCCGCTCCCGTTCATGCCGCGGAGAATCGGTATCGTTTCGAGCGAGGCGGGCGCGGTCATTCACGACATGATCAATGTGTTCAAGCGTCGCTTTCCCGCGCTTGAGATCAGGCTTTTCCCCGCACTCGTCCAAGGCGAAGGCGCCGCGGAATCGATTATCGCCGGTATCGAATATTTTCAGCGGAATTTCTCGCCCGAACTTTTGATCGTCGCGCGCGGTGGCGGTAGTTTCGAAGACCTCTTCTGCTTCAATGACGAACGCTTGGTAAGAGCGATCGCCTTATCGAAGATTCCGACGATTTCCGCCGTCGGGCACGAAACCGATTTCACGCTTTGTGATTTCGCCGCGGATAAACGCGCGGGGACGCCCTCGATCGCGGCGGAAATCGCGGTTCCGCAATTAAACGATCTTAAAGCGAGGATCGAGAATTCACTTCATCGTCTGTCGGCGGCGCTCAGAGCGAAAGGGGAGAATTACGCGATCAAAATCGATCGACTCACGGATCGCCTCGAGTACGCGCTCGTCAGATACGTCGAGCGCGGCGAAGCGCGGCTTAATACCGCGAGACGTTCGCTCGAATTGCTTTCGCCTTACTCGGTTCTCGAGCGCGGATATTCGCTCACTTTGAAAAGCGACGGCGCGGTCGTCAAGTCCGAAGAGGACGTTCGGGACGGCGAGACGATTTCCGTAAGACTGTCTTCGGGAGAAATTAAAGCAGTAGTGCGAAAGAACTATTGATTTTTCCTGAGATATGAGCTATAATACTCTCACAAATGACAAGCAACGACGAATATGCTATCCAGCTCTTGACCGAGCGCGGATATTTGACTCCTGAACAAGTCGCTCAGGCGGCGGAGTCGATGAAGGCCGCTAACGAGACCACGCTCGATGTTCTCGTAGCGGGAGGATTGGTTTCCGAAGACGAAGTCCTCGGCACTATTGCCGATCAGTTCGGTCTTAAATATTGCCACGTCAACGCCGACGCGATCAATGCCGACGAAGTCAGAGCGGTCGTACCCGGCGACATCGCCAAGAAGTACGGCGTCGTGCCGGTCTTGGTTACGGACGATATGGTTACCGTCGCGCTTTCGGATCCGATGGCGTATGACGCGATCGACTCGCTCAGATACGTGCTCTCCGGTCGCGACGTCGACGCGATTATCGGCCCGATCGGAGAGGTCAAAGCCGCGATCGATAAGCTTTACAACGACGCCGAGTCGCTCGCCGATGTCACGACGCGTGAGGATGATTTCGGACTCGGTGGCGACGAGGACTTGAAGGGCGACGACGCTCCGGTCGTAAAGCTCGCGACGATGATCATCACCAACGGCATCAAGATGAAGGCATCCGATATTCATATCGAGCCGATGGAAAAGGAATTTCGCGTTCGCTATCGTATCGACGGCGCTTTGAGAAAGATGGACTCGCCGCCGAAGCGTCTTCAGCAGGCGATCTTGTCACGTATCAAGATCATGTCGAAGATGAAGATTTCCGAGAAGCGTATTCCGCAAGACGGACGTATTCAAATCAACGTAGGCGGCAAGGATCTCGACCTTCGTGTTTCGACAGTTCCGACGAATCACGGCGAGTCGATCGTCATGCGTGTTCTCGATAAGTCGAATCTCTCCTTGGGTTTGCCGCAGCTCGGCTTCTTGACCGATGACCAAGCTACTTTCGAGCGCCTCATCAAGCTCCCTGACGGCGTCGTGCTCGTTACGGGCCCTACGGGCTCCGGCAAGACGACGACCTTGTACGCTTGCTTAGGCCAGATCAACAAGCCCGACAAGAAGCTCATCACCGTTGAGGATCCGGTCGAATACCAGATGAGCGGTATCAATCAGGTACAGGTCAATAAGGACGTCGGCCTCGACTTCTCCGCGGCGCTGCGCTCGATTCTGCGTCAGGCCCCGAACGTTGTCATGATCGGCGAAATTCGTGACGCGGAAACTGCGGATATCGCGATGGAAGCGGCGCTCACCGGTCACTTCGTGTTCTCGACCTTGCACACCAATGACGCGCCTAGCGCGGTTACGCGTCTACTCGATATCGGCGTTAAGCCATTCCTCGTAGCTTCGGCCCTGCGCGCGGCGATGGCCCAGCGTCTCGTCAGAGCGATTTGCCCGAACTGCAAAGAAGCGTACACACCGACCGAGCGCGAGCTCAAGATGCTCGGCGCGATGACGAAGAATATGCCCGACCAGATGTTCCACGGAGCCGGTTGCGATAAGTGCCATGGCGGCGGCTACAAGGGACGAAAGGGTGTCTTCGAGATTTTCAAGGTCGACGAGTCGATCGAACGTCTTATCATCGACCACGCGCCCGCGACGCTCCTGCGTCAGCGCGCCCGCGAGACCGGTATGCGCACCTTGCGCGAGGACGGCATGCTCAAGGTCACTAACGGCATGACCACACTTTCCGAAATTTTGCGTGTCACGATGGGTGACGAAGACTGAAGGAGATTATCATGGATATTCAGATGGAAGATCTTTTGCAGGCGACGATCGACGAGAAGGGCAGTGACCTTCATATTCGCGCGAGAATGCCGCCGCTCTTGCGTGTCCACGGTGAACTCCTGCCGCTCATGGATGAGCCGCTCTCTGACGAGGATACGTATAACCTCTGCAAGCAAATCGCTACGGAAAAGCAGATGGAAGAAGTCGAGCATAATGGCGGTTCCGACTTTGCAATCGCGCATCCCGACGGAACGCGTTTTCGTGTTTCGATCTTGAAAGAGCGTAAGCGTTACGGTATGGTGCTTCGTCAGATTCCTTCGACCTTGCTTAAGATGGAGCAGCTAGGGCTGCCGCCGGTCGTCAAGGAGCTTTTGTTCAAGCCCCGTGGACTTATTCTCGTAACCGGACCAACCGGCTCGGGTAAGTCGACGACGCTCGCCTCGATGATTCACGTCATCAATCAGGAGCGCTCCGCGCACATCATCACGATCGAAGATCCGATCGAATTCTATCATCAGAGCGAAAAGTCGCTCGTCACCCAACGCGAAATCGGCGACGACGTCCCGAGCTTCGCCGAGGCTATTCGCCGCGCGCTTCGACAGGACCCGGACGTCATTCTCGTCGGTGAAATGCGTGACCTCGAAACGATCGGCGCAGCGATCACCGCAGCGGAAACGGGCCACCTCGTCTTCGGTACGCTCCATACTACCGGCGCGGCGGAAACGGTTGATCGTATCGTCGACGCGTTCCCCACTAATCAGCAAGCGCAGATCCGCACGCAGCTCGCCGCCGGTCTTCAGGCGGTCATTTCGCAGATTCTCCTGCCGAAGCTTGATGAGAACGGCGAAGTCCATGGTCGCGTCGCTGCGTTTGAAATCATGACTTCTACGGACGCGATCAAGTCGCGTATTCGCGATAACAAGACGAACATGATCAAGTCCGACCTCCAGACCGGCGCCAAGTTCGGTATGCAGACGTTGGATGCGCACTTGACGAGCCTCTATAAAGAAGGCCTCATCTCGTATGAGGACTTGATCACCAAGTCGCAGGATCCCGATTCGATCGTTCAGAAACTCAAAGAGGAGATGGGACAGTAATGTTAGACCCGATTCTCCAGCTGCTCGTTCAAAACGGCTATCTCGATCAGGATGGTGCGCAAGATCTTCAGGATCTCGCGAAGACCGAGTCGAAGTCGATTCGTCAGCTCGTACAAGATCAAGGTATCGTTTCGGAAGACGACCTTATCGGTCTCATGGCGGCGAGTAACGATACGGAGGCGATCGACCTTTCGAATATGACGCTCGACACCGACGTCACCGAATCGATTCCCGCTTCCACCGCTCGCATGTACAACGTCTTCCCGGTCGCCGCAGACGATAGTTCCGTGACGCTCGCGACGTTCGACATGGTCGACCCGCGCATTTCCGACGAAATGCTCTTCACCTTGAATAAAGAGGTGAGGTTCGTTTTCGCCAAGGAAAAGGACGTGATGGATCGTATCGCTCAGTACTACGGCGATTCGAGTGAATCCGTCGCGGATATGATCAAGAGCCTAGGCGAAGGCATGACCGACGACGAGGAACTCGCTTCGAGTGCTAACGTGAACGATATCGCCTCGATGGAAAACGCGGCGAATTCGTCGGCGATCATCCGCTTCGTTAACCTCGTTCTTTATCAGGGCGTGGTCGATCGCGCGGCTGATATTCATATCGAACCGTTCGAAAACGATTTCAAGATCCGTTATCGCGTCGATGGAGCTCTCTATGAAATGAAGGCGCCGGACGTGAAGATGGCCCCCGCGATCATTTCGCGTATCAAGATTCTCGCGAACCTCAATATTGCCGAGCGTCGTATCCCTCAGGACGGACGTATCGCGCTTACGGTCGCGGGTAAGCCCGTCGATCTTCGTGTTTCGTGCCTCCCGACCGCGCATGGCGAATCGGTCGTTATGCGTATTCTCGATCAGGGCGCGACTTCGCTCGATCTTGAGAATGTCGGTCTTCCCGAAGACGTATACGAACAAGTCACGATCGACGTCGAAAAACCGAACGGCATTTTCATCGTAACCGGGCCTACCGGCTCGGGTAAAACGACGACTTTGTACTCGGTTTTGCGTCGAATCAATCAGCCGGACACGAAGCTTCTTACCGCCGAAGACCCGGTTGAATACAACGTTGACGGTATCGTTCAGGTGCCGATCGACGCGGCGGCGGGGAATACCTTCGCGAAGGTGCTTCGCGCGTTCTTGCGTCAAGACCCGGACGTGATGATGATCGGTGAAATCCGTGACCTTGAAACGGCGGAAATCGCCGTTCAGGCGGCCTTGACCGGGCACTTTGTGTTCTCGACTTTGCACACCAACGATGCCGCGGGCGCGGTCATGCGTCTCGTGGATATGAACGTAGCGCCTTACCTTTTGTCCGCGACGCTTCAGGGTGTCCTCGGTCAGCGTCTTGTTCGTACCTGTTGTAAGGAATGCAAGATGGCTTACGAGCCCGACGACGAAACTCTGGAGCGTATCGAAATGACTCGCGACCAAATCGGGGGGCGTCCGTTCTACTTCGGCAAGGGCTGCAAGACTTGTAACGGTACGGGCTACAAGGGTCGAAAGGGCGTCTTCGAATATCTTCGCATGTCGAACCCGCTGCGTGAGCTCGTCAACAACAAGGCTCCGACCTTGATCATTCGCGAGAAAGCGCGCGAACTTGGTATGCGCACAATGCGCGAAGACGGCGTCAGAGCGATTCTCGACGGATATACGACCGTCGACGAAGTCTTGAGATATACCTAAGATGTACGCGGTTTATTTCGATGTCGACGGGACTTTGTGTGATACCCGCGCCGATTTAGCCGCTACCGTTAATCATACCCGCCGGGATCTGGGGCTTAAACCGCTGTCGATCCCGGCGGTCTTGTCTTACGTAGGTAATGGGGCGAAGTATCTTTTATCACACGCTATCTCCGAGGCTCCGATTGAAGCTTTCGACGAGTTATGGGCGAAGTTCAAGATCCATTATGCCGAGCATGCCACGGAATCGGTAACGCTTTACCCCGGAGTAAGAGAAACGCTCGAAGAACTGACAAAAAGGGGCGTTCATCTCGGGGTGAACACGAATAAGCCGCGCTTCGCGGTTGAAGCGATTTTCGATAAGTTGGATATTCGCTCATATTTCGGCGACGCGATCGTCGCGGGCGGCGACATGTCCGAGCTCAAACCCAGCTCGGCACCACTATTCGCTTGCGCCGAGAAGCTTGGCGTTAAGGTTACGGCTGAGGATTGGATGGTAGGAGATAGCTGGAACGACCTTGAGTGCGCGGTTAACGCGAAAGTGAAATCGGCTTTTTGTGCGTTCGGTTTCGGAAATCCGAAAGATATCCCGTATACGTTAAGGCTGGAGAAGATGACCGACTTCATTTCCTGACTTTCGGTTTATCTTTTTACCTATTGCGCGTAATCGGCGAATATGATATAATACGCGCCAATTCATTCACCGAAAGAAGGAAAAAATAAGATGGTAAAGCTCAGAATGCGTCGCACCGGTTGCACTAACCACGCGACCTATCGTATTGTTGCGGCTGATGAACGTTCGCCCCGCGACGGCAAGTTTCTTGAAATCCTCGGCTGGTATGACACCCAGATCAAGGACGATAACTTCAAACTCGACATTGCGCGCGTCGACTACTGGCTCTCGAAGGGCGCCAAGCCTTCGGAAACCGTGGCGTCCCTTATCCGCCGCGCCAAGAACCCCGCTTTGAAGCCCCACCACGCGACTCCGGCCAAGAAGGCTGAGAAGAAGGCCTAAGGAGGACTTAAATCATGGGTATCAAGCTTATTGATAAGATCAACGCCGAGCAGACCGCGTCTCTCGCCGCGAAGAACTATCCCGAATTCCATACCGGCGACATCGTCCGCGTTTCCATCAAGATCAAGGAAGGCGACAAGTTCCGCGTTCAGGACTTCGAAGGCAAGGTTCTCGCCATCGACAACGGCACCAAGAACGCTTCGGGCAACTTCACCGTTTCCCGTGAAAGCTATGGTGTTCGCGTTGAGAAGCTCTTCCCGTTCGCGAGTCCGTGGATTCAGGCGATCAAGGTCGTCAAGAAGACCCCCTCGTGGCGTTCCAAGCTCTACACCGAGCGTACGTTCTGCTCGCATAAGGCCGTTCGTAAGCTCGTGAAGAAATAAGATTCATTTCGGTGGATGAAGATCGACATCGTCAGCGTTCAGCCGAAGATGTTCGAGGGATTCCTGAATGAATCCATAGTCGCACGTGCCCAAGCTAAGGGCGCGTGCGATTTGCATATATACAATTTGCGCGATTTTACCCACGATAAGCATAAAAAGGTCGATGATAAGCCATTCGGGGGCGGTCCCGGGATGCTGATGATGTGCGGCCCGTGGTTCGAGGTTATCGAGCATTTATGCTCGAAGGTCAAGGGGGATGGTGAAGGTCAAGATCAAGGTCAAGGGGAAGAGCGTAGGGTTAGGGTTATCATGACGAGCCCGGCGGGAAAGAAGTTTACCCAAAGAGATGCCGAAGAGCTCGCGAAAGAGGACCATCTTGTTTTTATGTGCGGACACTACGAAGGTTTCGACGCGCGAATCGAGACTCTCGTTACCGATAAATTCTCGATTGGAGACTTCGTTCTAACGGGTGGCGAGCTCCCGGCTGCGGTCATGACCGATTCGATAGTTCGCCTTCTACCCGGAGTTCTAGGGGGTGGAATCGCCGCGACGCAAAGCGAAAGCTTTGGAGAAGATGGGCTTTTAGAGTGCCCGCAATACACTCAGCCCCAAGATTTCAGAGGTATGAAGGTTCCGGAAGTTCTTTTGAGCGGGGATCACAAGAAAATTGAAGCTTGGCGTAAGGCCGAAGCTCTTAAACTTACTAAGGCCGTTCGGCCTGATATGATTGATGCTTAAAGCGTTATTACTTGCAGTTACCGTTATTTCGCACGAGCCAGGATATTATACTTCGCTCGCGAATCATATTCAACGTTGGCTCAAAGGTCACGAGATAGTCTCTCAGGTCACGACGCCTAAGACCATGGAAGCGGATTTGAAGAACGAAAAAGTATGCTTCCTCGTCGGTTTCAACGAACCTACGGCGGCTGAAATGAAGGTATTGGAGGCTTATAATAAGCGCGGAGGGAAGCTGATCGTTTTTTATTCAGCCTCTCCGGCGCTTGCCAGATTGATGGGAGTGAAACCGCTCGGATACGCGACGGCCAAGTATCCTGGGCAATGGAGCAGAATGGATTTTAAAGTGAACTTCCCTGACGGGGCCCCGAGTTCGATTTTACAGACATCTACTGTTTTGCAACGTGCAGTCCCGCTGGAGGGAAAGGGTAAAGTGCTCGCGACGTGGTGTGATCGTACGGGGAAGTCGACGGGAGAGCCGGCCTGGATTTCGACTGCCGGGGGGTATTGGATGACGCATGTGATGTTGGCGGACGGAGACGAGCAGTTGAAAGCGCAGCTTCTGGCGGCTATTGTAGGCTCTATAGATCCTTCGAAATGGAATTATAAACAAGCGAAGGCCAAATCCGAAGCCGAGAAAGTCGCGATTAGAAGGTATGCGGTGACTCAGATTCCCAGAAAAGGCGAGATTCACGCGGTTTGGGATCATACCGGATGCGGGCTTTACCCCGGAAATTGGCCTAAGACTATGAAGATCCTTCAGGAAGCGCGCGTAACCGATTTGTTCGTGAACGTGGCCGGCGCCGGCTTCGCTCATTATCCGTCGGAAGTTTTGCCGCGCTCGAAGATATATACTCAAGAAGGCGATCAGCTCAAGGCATGTATTGAAGCTGCCAAGGGGACCGGGATTCGTGTGCACGCGTGGATACTTTGTTTTAACGCGACGAGAGCGACTCCGGACCGACTCGCGATCTTGGAGAAACGCGGTTGGCGACTTAAAGATTCTTCGGGGAAGCTTACCGAATATCTCGACCCTTCGAACTCGGAAGTGAGAAAATACATTCTTGATGCGGTCGTCGAAATACAGTCTAAATATCAGGTTCAAGGTATTCATCTGGATTTTGTCCGTTGGTATGAGCGAAGTGTGAGGCCGAAGAACGCCGCGGCGTATATATCGAGCTTCGTCGCGGAGGCTCGCCGTCATGTCAAAAGACCGAGGTGGCTCACAACAGCGGTACTAGGTAAGTATCCTACCTGTATCGCTTCTGTAGGGCAAGATTGGGATAGTTGGCTTAACTCGAATAGTGTCGATTATGTTGTGCCGATGAATTACTCGGAAGATATCGCGAAGTATGAAAGTTTCGTCGCCCAACAGGGGATGATCAAGAAGCATGCGCAAAAGACGATCTCCGGAATCGGTGTTACCGCGAATGAGTCGCGACTTGACGCGAAACAAGTGATCGATCAAATCAAAATCGCCAGAAAATACGATCTTGCGGGAGAGGCGCTCTTCGATCTGGATACTACGCTGGAGAAGAACATATTGCCTTATTTGATGTTGGGAATATGGTAAAAAAGGACGCCGAAATTTTTTTCAAAATACCCCCTTGCGCAAGCGAGGGGTTTTTTGATATAATACACACTCGTTCGCCCGAAAGGGGGCAACGCCGACGAAGCGGAGCCGAAGAACACGATCTTTGATAGAAGAGATGAAGATGTGTCTTTTGAAGAGACATGGAATGAAAATGTTTGTGTGAGAGCTTAAAACTCAAAATTCTTTTTCTG
>JAKSOZ010000024.1 GCA_024405265.1 Kiritimatiellia bacterium
TATCGCAGCGATAAGGCTCGGGCGGAAAGAGTTCTAGAGGATCTTGTAACTCAAGAAAAGAACGCGAGATATCATATTACCGAAGTCGAGCCGCGTACGCTCGGCGATACGGTATGCCGTTCGCTCGCGATGTTGAAAAACTGCCGTTTGCTTTCGTCCGGAGAGCTCTTCGATATGCTTTCTCCGCTTCGCTTAGCTGCGTTTGCCGGGGTTATCGAAGGTATCGAACTAAGTGAAATCGAGGAGTTGATGAACAAGATCGATCTTAACGCGATGGAAATCGCTCCGGACGCTCCGCAGCGTTATACGGACGATAGCGCGAGAGCGGACGAAATCAACGAGCGTTTTCGGAGCGTTATACTGAGCGAACTCGGGGAGGAGAAGTTTCTGTGAGCAACATGAAGTTGACGAAAAACGCGGCAGACGTTTTGAATGGTGCGCTCAGTTGCGCGCAGCAGTATGGCCACGATCATGTCGGCTCGGAGCATATCCTTCTTTCGATTCTTGCGATTCCCGCCTGCGAAGCGGCTCGCCGTTTCGTTCGTCTTGGGCTTGAACTTGAAGATTTGAACGAGTCGCTTAAGGCGATGCTCAACTCCAATGCGCCGATGACCATGCAGCGCGGTAATCTGCCGCTCAGCGCGCGTACGCGAAAGATATTGGAAATGGCGAATTTGGCCGCGACAAATGCGGGAGTGTTGGTCGGTACGGTTCATCTCGTTCATGCGATGCTTCTTGAAGGCGAGAATATCGCTTCTCAAGTCCTTTATAATGCCGGGGTCACCAGCGAGAAGTTCGAGGCAGCCGGTACTCAGGGCGACGCCGCCGAGACTTCGAAAGGAGAAACCGAAGGAAGCTCAAATGGCGAAGACGATTCTGAAGAAGGCGAAAAAACCGTTCGCGGCGAAAACGGCAAAGCTCAAAAAACTCCGACGATCAATTCGTTCGGTCGTGATTTGACCGATCTTGCTCGCCAAGGTAAGCTTGATCCCGTTATCGGACGAACGAAAGAATTACGCCGCGTCGTTCAGATTCTCTCTCGCCGTACCAAGAACAATGCCGTTTTAATCGGCGAGGCCGGCGTAGGTAAGACCGCAGTCGCCGAGGCGCTCGCGCAGGCGATTCACCGCGGCGAGGTTCCTGAGAAGATTTCGACGAAACGCGTGGTCGCGCTTGATATGGCTAGGGTCGTCGCGGGTACTCAGTATCGCGGACAATTCGAAGAACGACTTAAAAAGATCATCGACGAAACGAAACGCGCGGGTAATATCATTCTTTTCCTCGACGAGATTCACACGATGGTCGGCGCGGGCGGCGCGGAGGGCGCGATGGACGCCGCGAATATCCTTAAGCCCGCCTTGGCTCGTGGAGAACTTCAGTGCTTAGGGGCGACTACGCTTAAGGAATATCATAAGTCGATTGAAAAAGACGCTGCGCTTGAGCGCCGTTTCCAGAGCGTTCAGGTCGAAGAGCCCAGCGTTGAAGATACGATAAAGATTTTAACGGGCATTGCCTCTAAATACGAAGAGCATCACGCCGTCAAATATTCTCCTGCCGCGCTTAAGGCGGCCGTTGAGCTTACGGCCAGATATCTACCCGCGAGACTTTTGCCGGACAAAGCGATTGACGCGATGGATGAAACGGGTGCGCGAGTCCGCGCCTCGGCGAGCGTCCGTCCTCAGGTCTTCAGCGATAAACGCGAAAAGATCGATACCTTCAAGGCGAAGAAAGACAGCGCGGTCGCGAAAGGTGATTTTGACAGCGCCGCGAAATATCGCGAAGCGATTCGACGCGAATCGGCGCTTTTGGACGCGGCGATCAAGGCATGGCGGTCGAATCACGCCGAAATCGAGCTTGAAATCGATGAGAACGACGTCGCCGAGACGGTGAGCGCGATGAGCAACGTACCCGTAGAGAAAATGAATGCGACCACCGCAAGTAAGCTTCTCGGTATGGAAGCGGAGCTCGAAAAAGCGGTTATCGGGCAGAATATGGCCGTCAAGGCGATCGTGAAAGCGCTCAAGCGTTCGCGCGCGCTTCTCGCGGATCCGAAGCGGCCGATCGGGAGCTTCCTCTTTTTAGGGCCTACCGGCGTCGGCAAGACGCATCTCGCGAAAATGCTCGCCGAAAAGGTCTATGGCGAGGAAAAGGCGTTGATTACGCTCGATATGAGCGAATTTCAGGAGAAGTATTCTTCCAGCCGTCTCGTCGGCGCGCCGCCCGGCTATGTCGGATATGATGAAGGCGGACAGCTTACGGAGAAAGTCCGTCGTCGTCCTTATTCGGTCATTCTTTTCGATGAATTCGAGAAGGCGAACTCCGACGTCATGAATATGTTGTTGCAGATTCTTGACGAGGGAAGACTTACCGACGGTCAGGGGCGTATCATCGATTTCAGAAATACGATCGTTATCTGTACCGCCAACTTGGGCTTTGATTTCGCCAAGGAAGGCCATTCGCTTGGTTTCGCGAGAAATACTGCGGAAACGAGCCATGACATTCTCGAAGAGAAGCTTAAAGCCGAGGCGAAGCGAACTTTCCGCCCCGAGCTTTTGAATCGTTTCGACGAGATGGTCGTGTTCAAGAAGCTCGAAAAAGAGGATATGCTTAAGATTCTGGAGCTCGAACTCGATAAGCTTACGGGTAGGCTCGAATCTTCGGGATATTCGCTTAAGCTTCAGAAGAAGGCGAAGGAATTCCTCGTCGAGAAGGGGTATGATTCTCAGCTCGGCGCCAGACCCTTGCGCCGCGTCGTTCAGGAATATATCGAAGATCCGCTCGCCGATCTCGTCCTCGAAGGCAAGGCGAAAACGAAAATCTCCGTCACGCTCGTCAATACCAAGGAGAAAGAAAAATGCGAAAGTCATCTCTCGTTCTCTTGTCGTTGATAGCGGCGCTTAAGGTGTTCGCGCTTCCTGCGCCGACGCCTCAGACGCAGCACTTCCTTAATCTTGAGGTTGTCGCGATCATCCATTACGGCCTTAATACTTACGCCGATAAGGAGTGGGGCTATGGAGATACGCCCGCGGAGATTTTCAATCCGACGAAGCTCGATGTGAATCAGTGGGTTCAGGCAGCGAAAGCGGCCGGTATCAAGCGCATCATTCTTGTTTGCAAACATCATGACGGATTCTGTCTTTGGCCCTCGAAATTGAATAAGGATTATACGGTTGCCAATACTCCGTGGAAGAACGGGAAGGGCGATCTGGTAAAGGAAGTTCGCGAAGCTACGCACAAGGCCGGGCTGGAATTCGCAGCGTATCTATCGCCGTGGGATCGCCACCACGCGGAATATGCGAGACCCGGTTACGTCGAATATTTCCATGCGCAGTGGGATGATTTGATGGATAATTACGGGCCGATTACCGAAATCTGGCTTGACGGAGCGAACGGAGGCGACGGGTGGTACGGCGGCGCGCGCGAGCGACGGAGCCTCCCCGGTGGAGCGGAAGCTTACTATCAGTCGGAAAGACTCCTCGATACTCTTTTCAAGAAGAGCGATAAGGCGGTCGCTTTTTCCGGCCTTACTACCGATCGTACCGTAACATGGCCTTGGAACGAGCGCGGTCAAGTCGCAGAAGATTACAAATTCTATCGTGAAAGAAACGGTAAGCTTCATTTCTGCCCGCCGGAAGCGGATACTCCTCTTCGTCGTACTTGGTTCTGGCACCGAAACGACCGCGCGAAGAGTCTTAAAGAATTGACGGATTGCTATTTCGAATCGGTCGGACGAGGAGGCGTGCTTGACTTAGGCCTCGCGCCGAACAAGGACGGATTATTGGACGAGGGAGATGTTCAACGGCTTAAGGAATTCGGCGCATATATCGCCGCGTACAAGAAATCCCGCGCCGGTAAGTGCGGAGAATATACCGTAAGCGCGGATAAAATGACGCTCGACTTGAATCTTCCAGAGCCGAGGACTTTCAGCGCCGTTGAGATTCGCGAGAACCTCGCGAAGGGCGGTATGCGAATCGGAGAGTGGAGAATCGAGGCCGACGGCGTCGTTATCGCGCGCGGACCGCAGGTCGGTAATCGTCGAATCGCCCGCTTCCCGGAAGTGACGGCGAAAAAGGTTTCGTTGATCGTAGAGAAATGCGACGGTAAGCCGGCGATTTCCGACTTTTCGATTCGTAAATTGCCGCGTGTTGAAGATTTCGAAGGCGCGGAAATCGCCGAGGTCGAAGAAAAGATTTATCCTCGTGGTAAGATCAAGTTCTCGAAGACGGGTAAAGCGATTCTCGGCGCCGATTTCGGTAAGGAGCTTTCGCTTTCAGGCTTCAATTATGACCCCGGCAAGAATCTCAACGATATGACCGACTATTATCGCGCCAGCGCAAGTCGCGATGGTAAGAATTGGAAGGTCGTCAGCGAGGCGGAATTCGGCAATCTCAAAGCCAATCCCGTCAAGCAGTCGATTCGATTCTCGGAGACGGTCAAAGCGCGCTATTTGAAGATCGAGGGCCTTAAAGCGATTGAAGGCGAGCCTGCGCTCAAAATCGAACAAATCGAATATATAGCGGAATAATGAAGAACGGTTTCTTTTCCAAGCTGGATTGGGCGGCGTTTTGGACGGCGACTGCGCTGACTTTCGTCGTTTATTTCCTTACGCTAGGTCCGTCGGTCGGATTGGAAGACTCGGGTGAGCTCGCGACGGCAGCCGCGTCATTGGGCGTGCCTCATCCTCCGGGCTACCCGTTTTGGACGTTTTGCTCGTGGATCTTCTGCAAGCTTTTCTTTTGGGTGACGTACATGGGTCACCCGACGCCGGCTTGGGCGGTAAGCCTTTGCAGCGCGACTTTCGGGGCCTTTGCCGCAGGATGCACGGCGATGCTAATCTGTCGCAGCGCGGTCGATTTCGTCGGTAACCACCCGAAGATTTGCTTTTCAGGCGCGGTAGGCGCGGCGCTTTCGTTCGCGTTTTCGCCGGTCGAGTGGTCGCAGTCGACGATCGTGGAAGTATATTCGCTCAATTCTCTCTTTTTGTCTGCAGTCTTTTTGTTGTCTTATCGTTGGATGCGAAAGCCCTCTGATAAGATCCTTTTCATAACCGCTTTTGTGTTTGGTTTAGGGCTTACAAATTATCAAGTTCTTCTTTTGGCGATAGCGCCTTTGGCCATCATCATCGCGCTTAAGAATTTAGCGCTCTTTAGAGATGTATTCCTTTATCTTGTACCGGTTGGAATGACCTGGCAGATTCTTCAAATCGGCGCACTCGACCGCGCGACGCATCTGATGAGCTCGGATGTCATCAATAAGCACAAGGGGCTCGCTTGCGCTTCAGTTCCGTCGTCGACATTGCTCGTTATTTCGGTTGTTCTTATAATCGCGGCGATTTTGATAGCGATTTACAAGAAAAACGCGAAGTCGGTGATTATTCTCGGCGCTTCGTCAATCGCTCTGATGTTAATTAATTTGCACTTTGTCGATAACTTTCTCGATAAAGTTTATTGGGATAATGCGCTCGATAATCCGCTCGCGCCGCTCATAGATCCGAAGACCTACGCATATATCGTGATGATGGTTATGGGCTCGGTAATTACCGCCGTCCTACATAAACTGAAAGGGGATAAACGCTATCTTATCGCGTCCGGGGTGTTCGCGGTTTTGGCGATACTGATCGCTTTGTCGGTTCCCGCGGCGAATTCGGCTGGCTACCTCGGGCCGCAGTTCCCGTGGGTGAAGTCCGGCTTCATGTTCGTTTTGATGCTTACGGTTTTGTTTGTGCTCTCGCATTATTCCGGGAAGGCCTACGGCTACGCGATTCCGGTCGCCGGTTTTCATATCGCCGTCTTCGTTTTGCTCGCTAAAGGCGCGATGAACGGGCTTACTCACCCCGCGAGTTGGTGGTTCTGGTGGCCGATTCTTTGGAATTTCGTAGTGTTGGCGCTCGTATGGTTAATGCTCCCGAACGGGCGCTCGGTGTCCGGCGCGGCGCTTTTCTGCCAGCTCGGAGTCGCGTTTTATGCTTATATGCCGATCGTTTCCGATTTGCGCAATCCGGCGATGAACTGGGGCTATCCGAGAACGTGGGAGGGCTTCAAGCACGCGATTATGCGCGGACAATACGAAGCGATCGGTATTCAACCGTTCAAATTCGGAATGCTAGTCAATTACATCTCCGACTTGTGGACGCAGTTCGGCGGAGTTCTTTTCACTTTGTTCGGACTTCCGCTTGGCGTTTACGCGCTTAAAAAAGAAAAGGAAGATCGTAAGCTCTTCCTTGAGTGGATGATTCCGCTCGGCGTATGCTTTTTGTTGATGTCGGTCCTTTTGATTCTTCTCGCGAACGTGAAAGGTGATGTTCAGGACGGCTTCATTCAGAAAGTGAAGTTCATCTCGTCTCACGCGATGCTCGCGATTTGGATCGGCTACGGCATGATCTTCGCGTCTCTCGCTTTGATCAATTATTTCAAGTCGGAGCGCGGCAAAAAGCATCTGGAAGCGAAAGGGATCAAGCTTCGCCACGTAGCCTATATGCTTTCGGCGGCGATGATCCTTTTCGCGGGGCTTACTCCGATTATCCGTAACTATACGAATGATCGTCTCGTTTTCGAGCAGGGCGGCGCGGAGCAGAACGGACATACTTTCGGTTGGCAATTCGGCGCGTTCCAGCTTGAGGGCGCTAACGCGATAAAAGAGATGTTGGAAGAAGATGAAGAGCCTTTGCCCGATCCGAGCTATCCGAGCGCGATGACGAAGAACGCGCTCTTCTTCGGTGGTACCGACCCTGGCCGATTCGTTCCTACCTATATGATTTATTCCGCCTTGTATCGTCCCGATATCTTCATCATCACTCAGAATGCGCTTGCCGATTCGACTTATATTTCGGTTGAACGCGATCATTACGGAGATGAAATCTGGATTCCTTCTTCCGATGATTCGGCGAAGGCGTTCGATACTTATGTCGACGAGGTTCAGCGCGGCGTTCGTCAGGCGAACGGAGATCTTAAAATCGAAAACGGTCGAGTTCAGGTTACCGGCGCCTTAGGCGTTATGGAAATCAACTCGATTCTCGCTCGCGATATGTTCGAGCATGAGAAAAACCGCCGCGACTTTTATGTCGAAGAAAGCTATGCGATCGATTGGATGTATAAGTATCTTACGCCTCATGGCCTTATCATGAAGCTCGAGTCGGAACCTAGCGGCTACGATGGAGAGACGGCGATCAAGGATCAGGATTTCTGGGATTGGTATACGCGCAGGCTCTTGAACGATCCTAATTATCGTCGCGATTTCGCGGGACAAAAGAGCTTCTCGAAATTACGCGCGGCGCTGGCGGGACTTTATTATAAGCAGCATCATTATCGAGAGAGCGCTCAGGCGTATCGCGAGGCGTGCCTTTTGTATCCCGCTTCGCCTGAAGCCACTTTCCGTTATGCGCAGGATAGTCTTATTCCCTATCGACGTTGGGACGTCGTGTTGGAATTGATGGACTACGTCGATAAGCTCGACCCGAAGAATCAGCGCACTTCGAGAATGAGGGGGTACGTTGAACGTTTTAGAGGCGTTCTGGAAACCATTGAGAAATACGAAGGGAAGATATCGAATAAGGAAGAGCTCTCCGACGAAGAGTCGCTTGAGCTGGGAATCGCTTATTTCTCGCTCGGCAGGATCAACGAAGCGGAAAAGCTTATCGTCAAATTCTTAAAGCTTAATCCTACCGCTAATGCGGAAGCCTGGATCGTTCTTGCGAACATACAGGAACAGACCGGTAGAAACGAGTCGGCGGAAAGAAGTCGCTATATTGCGCAGAGACTTATAGAACAAAGGAGTAAATGAAAATGCCTAGAACGGATATTGATTGGTCGAAGCTCGGCTTCGGTTTCAGCGATGTGAATTGTCACATTCGTTATACTTGGAAAGACGGTGCTTGGGGAGACCCCGAGTTCATCAAAGATCCCTACATCACGATGCATATCGGGGCGAGTTGTCTCCACTACGGACAAGAATGCTTCGAAGGCATCAAGGCGTTCCGCCAGAAGAGCGGCAAGATCGTTATCTTCCGTCCCGAAGAAAATGCCCGTCGTATGGCTAAGACCGCCGTTCGTACGGTGATGCCGCCGGTGCCGGAAGAAATGTTTCTCGAGGCGCTCGATAAGGTCGTCGCGGCGAATGAAGAGTTCGTTCCCCCTTATGGTACGGGAGGCTCGATGTATCTTCGCCCGCTCTTGATCGGTACCGGCCCTCAGATTGGTGTCGCTCCCGCTAAAGAATATACTTTCATGGTCATGGTTATGCCCGTCGGCGCTTATTATAAGGGTGGACTTAAGCCCGTTCGTGCCGTCATTCTCGACGACTGGGATCGCGCGGCGCCTCATGGCATGGGTGACGTTAAAGTCGGCGGTAACTATGCCGCGTCGCTTTTCGCGCACGAAAAGGCGAAGCATGAAGGTTGGCCCGTCGAACTTTATCTCGACGCGAAGACTCATAAGTACGTCGAGGAATTCTCGACTTCCAACTTCCTCGGTATCAAGGCGGACGGAACTTATGTCACTCCCGATAGTTGCTCCGTACTTCCTTCGGTCACTAATAAGACTTTGAAGGAAGTCGCCGCGGATCTCGGCTGGAAGGTCGAAACGCGCCCCGTTCCTTACGAGGAAATCAAGGAGTTCGTCGAAGTCGCAGCCTGCGGTACGGCGGTCGTCGTCACCCCCGTTTACGAAATCACGCGCGGCGAAGAAGTCATCAAGATTTCCGAACCTGACGCTGTCGGACCTCATCTTCAGCAGCTCTTCGATACCGTCCAAGGCATCCAGTACGGCGTTATCGAAGATAAGCACGGTTGGTGCCACGAGGTTAAGCTCTGAGTTCTTCGAACTTATGACTACTGCCGAAATCATAGAGAAATTGCTCGCGCTTCGAGGGGTCGTCTCTCCCGAAGAGCGCGAGCGTTTCTTTAATCCTCGCCTTGGCGATTTATGTAAGGCGGAGGAACTTCCGGGAGTGGTCGAGGCTGCGGACGTTATCTTGAATACCCGTGGCAAAATCGTCGTCTTCGGAGATTATGATTGCGACGGCGTTTGCGCGACGGCGATTCTCGCGAGTACGCTTAAAGCGCTGAAGAAGACCGTCGCCATGTTCTTGCCCGAGCGCTTAAGCGAAGGCTACGGCATGACCGATAAGTCGGTCGAGCGAATGTTGAACGAAAACGGCGATGTAGAGCTCGTCGTGACGGTTGATAACGGCATCAATTCCGTTTCTCAAATCGCAACGCTTGAAGCGCGCGGGATCAAGGTGGTCGTTACCGACCATCATTTACCGGGAGAAGAGCTGCCTGAAGCTGAGGCCATCGTCAATCCGAAAGTCAAGTCTCCCGAGAAGCTCGATTCGCTCTGCGGCGCGGGAGTCGCGTTCTTTCTTTCTTCGCGCTTGGTAAGCGAAGCGAAAAGAAGGGGGCTTTACTCCGGTGGAAACATTGCCGGTCCCTTGCTCGTACTGGCGGGCCTCGCTACCGTTACGGATGTAATGCCGCTTTTAGGACAAAATCGCATTCTCGTTACCGAGGCGCTTAAGCGCTTCCATTCGCTCGCGCCATTAGGTCTTAAAGAATTGCTTTCAAGAGCGACCAAAAATGTCGCGAGTGAACTTACCGCGAGAGATTTCGGATTTTTGCTCGGACCTCGTATCAATGCCGCAGGTCGCATGTCGAGCGGGATGGAGGCGCTCGAGCTGATACTCTCCGAGGAGCGCGAGGCCGCGCGCGAGGCCGCGCGCATCGTCGATACTCGCAACGTCGAGCGAAAACAAATCGAGCAGTCGATGACCGAAGAAGCGATGGAGAAGATCGTCGAAGGTGCCGCCGCGCAGGTGATCGATTTGCCGAACGGTCACCAGGGGATCGCCGGCATTGTCGCGGCGAGAGTCTTGGAACGCTTGGGGGTTCCCGTTTGTGTCGTTGCCGGAGGCCATGGTAGCGCTCGCTCGGTTGAAGGCGTTAATATTCGCGAAGCCATGGAAGCGAACAAGTCTTCGCTGGAACGTTTCGGTGGACACGCTGCGGCCGGCGGTTTCTCGGTTAAAGAGGGAATGATCGACGAATTCCGTCGTGGGCTATGCGAATATTGTGAAAAAACGCTAGGTAAAGAGAATATCGGCAAGAAAGTTAAGCGTGGCGAAATCGAACTCAGGAGCGGTAAAGAGATCACTCTTGAACTTGCGGACGCGGTCAGGACGCTCGAGCCGTTCGGCGAAGGTAATGCGGAGCCGACGTTTGAAATGAGAGGGGTGTATCTCGCGGATGTGAGAGCTATGGGCGCGGAAGGCCGCCATCTCACAGTGGACTTCAAGGACTCGAGCGTTCCTCGGGCGGTATGGTGGAATCATGGCGATATCGTAGAGGACTTGAGAAGAAAGGCTTCGGAGAAAGTCGATGTCGTATTCACCCTTGAAATCTCCGATTATCAAGCTCGTCATGTCGAGCTCAGGCTAATTGCCATAGAGCCTCATTTTTTGGTATAATACTTATCAACATTCGAATAATCAGGAAACATAATAATGGGACAGCTAGAAGAATCCACAACTCTTACTCTCGACTTCACTAAGCTCGAGAATATGAAAGGCGTGATCCCGGTCGCCGTTCAAAATGTCGATACGAAAGAGGTTATCCTCGTCGCGTACACTAATGAATTCGCGATGAAGGAGTCGTTCGCCAAGCGCAAACTGATCCTTTGGTCCACTAGTCGCAACAAATTATGGTTCAAGGGCGAAACGAGCGGAGAGACGTTCGATCTCCTTGAGGCGTATGTCAATTGCGAGCAGAATTCTCTCGTTTATGTCGTTCGTCCCTGCCGCGGTGGGATCTGCCACACCAAGAACCGAAACGGAGAACCCAGAAATTGCTATTATCGTAAGATTGATTTCGACACGCTCGCGCTTACGTTCGTCGATCCGTAATTTAATAAAGAAAGGTTAGATACAAAATGCAACAAATCGGACAAGGCTTGGTACTGATGCTTTCGGGCATGGGTATCGTTTATTGCTTCTTGCTCGTTCTTATCGGCGTGACGAAGCTCACGATGCAGTACATCGCGAAATTCGATTCCATTCTTCCCGCCGAAGCGACGAAGAAGGCGCCCGTGAAGAAGGCGGCGACTGATGACGATGCCAATATCGCGCTCGCGATTGCGGTAGCGCTTAACGCTTGATTTAAATAAAGGATAAAGAAAATGGCTAAGAAGACAGTTAAGTTCATGTGCACCGCGTTTCGTGACGGCTTCCAGTCCGTCATCGGCGCGCGCGTTCTCTCCAAAGACTTCCTCCCCAGCGTTGAATGCGCTTATGATGCGGGTATCCGTTGGTTCGAAGCCGGCGGCGGCGCTCGTTTCCAGAGCTGCTATTTCTATTGTCAGGAAGACGCTTTCGATGTTATGGACGCGTTCCGCAAGGCCGCTCCTGAAGCCGACCTCCAGACTCTTTCGCGCGGCGTTAATGTCGTTGGTCTCGAGTCGCAGTCGTCCGACATGATCAAGCTCCATGCTCAGATGTTCAAGAAGCACGGCATGAGCTCGATTCGTAACTTCGACGCGCTTAACGACGTCAACAACCTCAAGTGGTCGGGTCAGTGCATTCATGATGCCGGTCTCAATCACGAAGTCGTCGTCACGATGATGGGTCTCCCGCCCGGCATCGACAATCAGGGAACTCATACTCCCGAGTTCTACGCGGGCCGTCTCAAACTCATCATGGACGCCGGTATTCCTTTCGATCGCGTTTGCTTCAAGGACGCTTCGGGCACCTCGACTCCGACGACCGTCTACAACACGATGAAGGCCGCTCGTAAGCTTCTCGGCAACGACGTTCATATTCAGTTCCACTCCCACGAAACGGCCGGTAACGGCGTCGCTTGCTACCTCGCGGCTCTCCGCGGCGGTGCGGATGGCCTCGACCTCTCGATGGCTCCGATGAGCGGCGGAACTTGCCAGCCCGATATCATCACGATGTGGCACGCGCTTGATGGCGATCCCGATTTCGGTTTCGATTTCGATATCGTCAAGATCCGTAAGGCCGAAGACCACTTCAAGAACGCGATGGCGAAGTACTTCCTCCCGCCGGAAGCGATGAACGTCTCGCCCGCGATCGTTTGGAGCCCGATGCCCGGCGGTGCGCTTACCGCGAACACCCAGATGCTTCGCGATAACAACATGATGGACAAGTACGACGATATGATCGCCGAAATGTATGACTGCGTGCGTCTCGGCGGCTTCGGTACGTCCGTTACCCCCGTTTCTCAGTTCTACGCTCAGCAGGCGATCAACAACGTCATGTTCGGTAAGTGGAAACAGTTCGCTCCCGGCTATGCGAAGATGCTCCTCGGCTACTTCGGCAAGACTCCCGTCGCGCCCGATCCCGAACTCGTGAAGATGGCTTCGGAATTCATGGCGAAGAGCGACCTCAACAAGGCTTATTCGCAGCCTACGACGAAGACCGTCTTGGAACTCAACGACGCCGATCCGAAGAAGGGCGGCGCGGTCGCGAAGAAGATGCTCGAAGACGCGGGATTGCCCGTTACCGACGAGAATATCTTCATCGCCGCGTCCTGCAAGGAAAAGGGTATTCTCTTCCTTAAGGATCCTTCGAAGGCTCCTATGGGTTGCCGTTTCGCCGACTCCGCTCCTAAGGCCGCCGCCGGCAAGGGTATTACCGTTACCATCAACGGCAAGGCTTATGGCGTCGAGATCAAGGGTGACGGCAAAGCGGTCGTCAACGGCAAGCCGGTCGACTTCAAGGCCGAAGCGGGTATCAAGGCCGCTCCTCAGGCCGCCGCGGCTCCTGCGGGCGGTCAGGAGGTTAAGGCTCCCGTCCCCGGTACCATTCTTCGTGTCACCGCGCAGAACGGCTCGGCGATCAAGAAGGGTGACGAAATCCTCGTCATGGACGTCATGAAGATGGAAACTCCCGTTACCGCTCCCTGCGACGGCACGGTCACGGTTACCGTTAACGCGACCGATAAGGTCGCTACCGGCGATGTGCTTGCGACGATCGGTTGATAATAATAGGTTAAGTGGTATGAAGAAATTCTTATTAGCTTTAATCGTGGCGGCCTCGTGCTTCGCGGCACAGGCCGAAGGCGATTGGAAGACGACGCTCGGTAAGGTCATGGACCTCGGCGCCGATATGGGTATCTCGGGATTCTGCAAGGCGGAACCCCCGGCATACATCACCGGCAACTTCGCCGAGTCCGATCGCCCCGAGAAGAAGCCCTTCAGCGCGAATCGCAACGGCTACTACGATAAGGACCTCCACTGGGTCGGAGGTTACTTCGATGATGCCGGCGCGTTCGTTCACGGTCACGAAGTGAAGACGCTCTTCGGAATGCCTTACGGTCTCGGACAGTTCATCATGATTCCGATTTGCCTTATCATGATGTATCTCGCGATCGTCAAGGGTTTTGAACCGCTTCTTCTCTTGCCGATCGGTTTCGGCGGACTTCTCGCGAACTGCCCCTTGGCCGGCGTTACCGCGCCTGCGATGATGCATGACGGCGTCATCACTTGGGCGGCTTCCGCGTCCGGCGATGTCATTCCGACGATGGTCGGAGGTATTATTGAGCCCGGTGGCTTCCTTTACTACTTCTTCCACTTCGGTATCGATACGGGCGTCTTCCCGATCATGATCTTCATGGGCGTCGGTGCGATGACCGATTTCGGCCCGCTGATCGCGAATCCGAAGATGGCGCTTCTTGGTGGAGCCGCCCAGTTCGGTATCTTCTTCGCGCTTTTCGGCGCTCTTGGCCTCGCGGCGATTTTCGGAGCCGATTTCTTCGGTTGCGATGCGCTTAAGGCGGCCGCGTCGATCGGTATTATCGGCGGTGCCGACGGTCCTACCGCGATTTGGCTTACCTCGCGTCTCGCTCCGGATCTTCTCGGTGCGATT
The DNA here is from genome assembly GCA_024405265.1 of Kiritimatiellia bacterium. Classification (GTDB taxonomy): domain Bacteria; phylum Verrucomicrobiota; class Kiritimatiellia; order RFP12; family UBA1067; genus UBA1067. The sequence continues at coordinate 13,873 of JAKSOZ010000024.1, forward strand.
GCGGTCGCGGCCTATTCGTACATGGCGCTCGTCCCGATTATTCAGCCGCCGATCATGAAGGCTTTGACAACTAAGGAAGAACGTGCGATTACGATGCCTCCGTTGCGTGAGGTCAAGCGTATCGAGAAGATCTGCTTCCCCTTGATCGTTCTTCTGCTTTGCGCGGTTCTCCTTCCTTCGGCGGTTCCGCTTATCGGCGCTTTGATGCTCGGTAACCTCGCGAAGGAAGCGGGTCCCTCGGTCGCTCGTATCTCGGATACGATGTCCAACGCGCTCATCAACATCGTCACCATCATGCTCGGTCTCTCGGTCGGTTCGAAGCTCGCTTGCGAGAAGTTCCTCTCGGGTACGACGCTCGGCATCTTGGCGCTCGGTCTTTGCGCGTTCTGCGTCGGTACTGCCGCGGGCGTTCTCATGGCTAAGCTCATGAACATCCTCTCGAAGGAGAAGGTGAATCCTCTCATCGGTTCTGCCGGTGTCTCGGCGGTTCCTATGGCCGCTCGTGTCTCGAACAAGGTTTCCTTGAGCGAGAATCCGACGAACTTCCTTCTCATGCAGGCGATGGGTCCGAACGTCTCCGGCGTTATCGGTTCCGCCGTCGTTGCGGGCGTTCTCTATACGCTCTGCCGTTAAATGATTATAGCGCCCTATATAGCGTGGATGACGCTAATGGTGGCGCTCGGCCAAACTGCCGCGGCCTATGCAGCTCGTACTGCGTTGGCCGCGGTAGCTCTTTTGGTTGTTCTTTTTTGGGAGCGTAAGCGCTTTACTTTCAAGAGCGTCTCTTTCTTCGACTTCTTTATCGGAGTCTTCGTTGGGCTTATCGTTCTGGCGATTTGGATCGCGCCTGCCTTGAATCTCCCCAAAGTTTCCGATTCGCCCTATTCCCCTGCGAACTGCGGGCTAGGTTATTTCCTTTTGAAGCTCTTCGGCAGTGCTTTCGTGATTTCCGCCGCGGAAGAGCTCTTTTTCAGACGCTTCCTTATCAAGTTCGCGGGTTTTTGGCCGATGGTCGCTTTGTTCGCCGTAGAGCACAATGTTTATCCGACCGGTTGGTATTGGGGTATTACCGTTGGGGCGCTCGCGGGTTTGTTCTATGGTGTTCTTTATTTGAAGAGGGGCCTTTTCCCTGCGATTGTCGCGCATGCGACGACTAACTTGGCTTTAGGTATTTATGTTGTCTGCTGCGATCAGTGGCAGTTCTGGTAAGGAGAATGATATGAAAAAAGTTACCATCGAATATCGTGTTCCGTATGCTGACACCGATCAAATGGGCGTTGTTTATTATGGTAATTATCTGACGTTCTTCGAGCGCTCGCGCAACGAACTTATGCGTGCTTGCGGTTATACGTACAAGCAGTGTGAAGAGGAAGGCTTCGCGCTTCCCGTTGCTCATGCCGAACTTGATTATAAGTCGCCGGCGAGATATGACGATCTCCTTGAGATTTCCGCGTGGGTTCAGCTTCAGAAAGGCGTTCGTTTGGAGATCGCGTGCGAAGTCAAACGTAAAGGTGAAGATAAGGTTCTCGTCAAGGGCTTCACTCGCCATGCTTTCGTCGATTTGAAAACTCTTTATCCTTGCCCGCCGCCTGAGAAGTTTCTGGCCGCTTTGGAGGCAATGCCTGAATTATGAATAAGACTCGGGTCATTATATTGGGCGCCGGCTATCGGGGACGAGCGTTCGCCGAATACGCGAAAGCGTTCCCCGATAAGATCGAGATCGTTGCGGTCGCCGATAAGATCAATTCGGAGACGATACCCGCTTCGCTGTATTTCGATGAATGGCGCGATGCGATTATCGCGAAAGTGCCTGCCGATCTTGTGATCGTCGCCTTGCCTGATTCTTATCACTATGAAGCGACCATAGCTTCGCTTAAGGCGGGTTATCATGTGCTTTGTGAAAAGCCGCTAGGTCGCAGTCGCTTGGAGTGCGACGATATCAAAGCCGAAGCCGCGAGAACCGGGAAGCTGGTTATGGTCGGCTACGAGCTTCGCTTCTCCCGTTACTTCGCGCAAATCAAAACGATTATCGAATCGGGCGCTATCGGCGAAGTCGTGACGATCGCTCATCAGGAATCGGTCGGTTACAAGAAAGCCGCTCATTCTTTCGTTCGCGGTGCGTTAAGTCGTGCTAAGGATTCCACGCCGCTATTGCTCAGCAAATGCTCGCATGATCTCGATCTCTTCCTTTGGTGGATGGGCGGCAAAAAGGTCGTGGGCGGATACAGCTTCGGTTCACTTCAGTTTTTCAAACGTGAAAACGCTCCCGAAACATCCGCAGAAATGTGTTGCGAATGTCCGCTTGAAGGAGAATGCGTTTGGAGCTCGAAAAACATTTATCTCGGCTCGGATGAATTGGACTATCTTTTCAGCGACTCCTCTGAAAGCGCTAAGCGCTCGATCGCCACGAGCGAACCTTATGGCAGATGCGTTTTCAAGTGCGGAAATGACGTTGCGGATCGACAGACGGTTATTTACGAGTTCGAAGGCGGAGCGCTCGCGACGTTGGTGATCAGCGCGTTCACGAATGAAAATCGTCGTCGTACGATCATTACGGGTACGGAAGGCGAAATCTTCGCGGACGGGCAGGAAGTGAAGGTCAATCGCTTCGACGGTAAATCGGTCATGATCGAGTCGGCGGTCGACACGAATGAGTCGCGCCATGATGGCGGGGACTTTAATTTGATATCCGAAACGTTACGGTTGATATCGGAAGGAAGCGCGGAAGAATACGCTTCGATACTTACCGAATCGCTTAGGAGTCATTACTTGGCTTTTGAAACGGAAAAGAGGAGGAACTGATTATGAAAAACTATATGCTTATGTTCGTCTCCGCGCTGATTGCCGCGGCGGCGCTCGCCGATCCGATTAAGGTCGCCTGTATCGGAGACTCGATAACTTACGGTTATTGCTTACCTGATCGGGAGAATAATTGTTATCCCCGTAGACTTCAGCTCTTGCTCGATGAAAGATTCCCTGGCAAGTACGAGGTGAGGAATTTCGGCAATTCCGGACGCGGAATTTACCTCGACTCGATGCGAGGCTCGGAGAAGCGCGGATACAAGTTCATGAAGGAACATGCCGCGGCGCTTCAGTGGAAGCCCGATATCGTTATCTGCAATCTCGGCATTAACGATAACGGTGAATATATCAAGGAATATACCGGCGGAAGAAAACGCGGGCAATTCGTCGAAGATTACTCGGCGCTCTTGAAGGACTATGCCGAGGCCAATCCCAAGACCAAGTTTTATATGTGGACGAAGCTCTCGCCGCTTACTGAAGGCCAGCGTTTCTATCGTTCCAGCGAGCCGTTTCTTATGCAACAGGATTTGGAAGCGGTCGCCGCGCGTTTTCATGCTACCGCTATCGATATGCAAAAGCCTTTGATGGCGGATTGCGATGCGATCTTCGCCTCCGATAAGATTCATCCTAACGCCGCCGGCGCTAAGATCATAGCCGAGACCACGTTCAAGTATATGACCGAAGAGCCGAAGAAGAAAGTGATCCCGCCGAAAGAACTTAAGGGCAAGAAGTTCGAAATTTGGCTTTTGGCCGGTCAGTCTAACATGCAGAAAGGCTGGGGAGAGTTCAATCACTCCGTAGAAGAAAAGGCCCGTGTGCAGAAGGAGCTTGCGCAGCTTGATAAGCTCAATGTCTGGCTTTGGGACTTTAACGACGACAGCTGGACCAAGCTCACGTCCAAGACCGCGCTGAAGCGTAGCGCTTTCGGCGTCAGCTTCGGTATTCGCCGTGCGCTGGAGTCCAAGAAGCCGGTTGTGCTTCTTTATGTGGCGGCCGGCGGCGCGCCGACCGAGGCGTTTTTGACCGAGGAGACGATGTGCTCGGTTAATTCCGATGGTTCGCTTAAGTATCCTTATCTTCAGAAGATCGCGACCAATCGTCATCAGATCAATGCGAACTCCGACTTCCCTTGCGCTTGGTGCAAGCGTGAATATCAGCGCCGTAAGGGTAAGGCGGAAGAGGCTTATTGGTGGCCGGTTTCGCTTATGAATGATGAGGGTATCGCGCGTATCAAGCACTTCCCCTTGACCGGCGTTCTTTGGTATCAGGGCGAGTCGAACGCTTCGACCTGCGTCAATCCCGATGTGGCGCTTAACGATGATTATATGCTGGAGACGAATCTTGCGATTATCGAAGAGCTTCGCGGAGATAAGAAGATTCCTTTCATCATGATGGGGCTTCCGAAGATGAATCGTCCTTGGGAGGGATATCGCGCCGCGCAGAAAAAGGCGTGTGAGGCGAAGGGTGCTATCTTCGTCGATACCTTCGCCGCGGGATTGGGAACGCCTAACGACGTACATCCTCGTGATAAGATTCCTTTCGCGGAATTGGCGATCAAAGCGCTGAAAAACGCGAAATAAATGTATTCGCTCGTCGAAATCTTCGAATCGCTTCAGGGAGAAGGGCGCAATACCGGGCGACCGGTCGTTTTCGTTCGCTTCGCTCGTTGCAATCTTCGTTGCCCCTGGTGCGATACGGATTTTTCCCCTCGTTTTTCGCTTTCCTTGGAAGATTTGATGAAAGAGATCAAGTCTTTTAAGGCCAAGAGCGTTATCTTGACCGGCGGAGAGCCCACGATTCAAGAAGAAATGCCGGAACTGGTGGCTACTTTGAAACGAGAGGGCTATTGGATCGGAGTTGAAACGAACGGAACGAACGACAGTGAATGGCTTCGATTCGTCGATTATGTCGCTACCTCTCCCAAGCGCGGTTCGAAAATCGCGCTTTCGAAAGCGGATGAAGTTCGGATAGTCGCCGATAGCGAGTCCATCGTGCCGTTCTGTCATGAGATGCGCGCGAAAATCGAAGCGACCGATTATTATATTTCGCCTTGTGATCACGACGGCGAGATTGATTTTCCGACGGCCAAAGCGGTGTTGGCGGCGCTAGGGGGTTGGTCGCTTTCCGTTCAGCTCCACAAGCTCCTCGGTTTTCGCTAAGAAATATGATATAATATCCTGTGTCATGAGGGGTAAATTCATTACGTTTGAAGGCGGCGAGGGTGCCGGTAAGTCCACGCAGATAAAACTCTTGGAAGCGGAGCTCAAGAAGCGCGGTATCGAAGTCGTGCTTACCCGAGAGCCCGGAGGCACGCGTTTGTCGGAGAAAGTCCGCTTGCTCTTGAAAGATGAACTCGAGGATCCGCCCTGTGATCGATCGGAGCTCTTGCTCTTTTTGGCGGCGCGAGCGCAGCTCGTTAAAAACGTGATCAAGCCCGCGCTTGAAAGAGGCGCGTGGGTACTCTCCGATCGTTTCAGCGATTCGACTTTCGCCTATCAAGGTTATGGTCGAGGTCTTGATCTTAAGATATTGCGTTTGGCCAACGATTTCGCCTGCGATGGACTTAAAAGCGATTTGACGCTTTTAATGGAAATCTCGAGCGAAGAATCGTTGAAGCGGATGCGTTCGCGCGAAAGCGCGACCGGGACGGTTGCCGATCGAATCGAAAATGCCGGGGATGATTTCCATTCGAGGCTTCGCTTCGGTTTCAAGGATCTTGCCGCGCAAGAACCAGGGCGTATCAAAACGATCGACGCTTCGGGGACGATAGAAGAAGTTCAAGAAAAGATATGGAAGCGAGTTCAGCTTTTGATTTGATATCTCGCGCGATCGATCTCGGCTCGGCGGCCCACGGCTATCTTATTTGCGGAGATCTGAAAGGTAATTGCGAAGAGCTCGCTTCTCGTATTCTCGAGAAGCTGTTTCCCGACGCGCTTACTCAGGTTAGAGAGAATACGCACCCCGATATTCATCGTCTTGAGCCGGAGGGACTTAAGCGAATCATCAAAGTCGACTCGATGCGCGAGAAGATCGTCGACCCGATGTCCACGACGTCCTTTTCCGGAGGCTGGAAAGTCGGCGTTATCGTCGCTGCTGATCGCATGGAAGCTCCTAGTGCCAATGCGTTCTTGAAGACGTTGGAAGAGCCGCCGGAGAAGACGCTTTTCCTGCTTTTGACCGATACTCCCGATGCGATACTCCCGACTATCGTTTCTCGTGCTCAGCGAATCGATTTGCCGCGCTCTGAGGGGATTTTGGAAGGGGCCGATTATGAGAGCGTCGCGTCAGCTTTCGCGGCGAAAGACGCTGCGCGACTTGTGGATATTTACGCGACGTTGAAAGATGAGGCGGATGAGCCCGCGCTCTTCAGGAAGCGCTTTTACAAGACGCTGCTCTCGTTCGCCCGAAAGATCATGATCTCAGGTAAGATTCCCGCGTATCGCGCGTTTCGAAACATCGAAGCGATCGAAGACGCTTTTCGTCAGAGCGAAAAGTCGATGGGCGATGAGATGGTCATTTCATTCATGCTCGATAGGATTCATTTTGAATGAAATTGTCGCTTTCGACCAACTGGTGCAATCGTCGATATTCGTCAGGCGAAGAAATAGTCGATAAGGCTCTTTCGCTTGGGATCGATGAGTTGGAGCTCGGCTTTCATACGTCGAAGGAGCAAGTCGACGGGTTCAAGAAATGTTCGGCGAAGATTTCGATCGGGAGTGTTCATGCTTTTTGTCCGGTCCCTATTGGAGCTCCCGGCGGCTATCCTGAGCTTTATTCATTGGCTTCGTTTGATGAATCCATGCGACTTTTGGCGCGCACGCATGTGAAAAAGAATATCGCTTTCGCTGCGGAGATGGGGGCGGATACTTTGGTTTTACATGCCGGTAGAGTTGCCTTTTCCGGGTTGTTCGAAGTCTTGGATTCGTCCGTCTTAAGGCAGACGCTTGAAAAATCGCGTGGAGATACTTCCGCTCGGGGCTATCGTAAACTTTTGTCTTCGGCGTTGGCGCTTCGTGTTCGTCGCGGCAGAAAAATGCTCGAGTTGTTCTCGAAGGAACTGGAGGCGTTGATTCCCGATTTGGAGCGCTACGGCGTAACGCTCGCGCTGGAGAATCTTCCTTATCTTGAGGGCTTTCCGAATGAAGACGAGATGGTCGAATTAAGGTCGCGTTTCGCGAATGTTCCGGTGAAAGCCTGGTTCGATACCGGGCATGATCGCGTTCGTTATATGCACGCCTGGACCGCTTGCTCGACGATGAGGTTGATGGAAAGAGTCGAGGACTTTCAGGGTATGCATCTTAATGATGTCGTGGACTTCAACGATGATCACCTACCGCCCGGCGACGGTAAGGTCGATTTCGTTGCCTTAAAACCATTTGCGAAAAGAATGCGTCATGTCGTGCTTGAGCCTAGCGGCGCGGTTTCGGATGAGAGCCTTCGAAAAGGAATCGAATACATAAGAAAGGTGTGGGAGATATGATTCAGAGCCCCGATCCTAATGGGTTTTACTTGAAATGGTGCGGAGATAAGCTTTCGGTTTCGCTTACGCTCGATAAGCCGCGCAAGGGACGCGCGGCGCTGAGAACCAACATCGGACACGCGAAAACCCGTCGCCGCGAAATCATCGCCGAAACCGAGCGCGGCGAAACTCCGCTTGCCAAAGCTTGGACCGACATTCCGCTTCCGGAAGTGGCGCCGGGCGTATTCAAGGCTGAAATACCTCTTAATCAGGTCGGCATCTTCTCCGGTAAAACCTGCTTCTTCCCCGAAGGTTCGAGCTTGCCCGAGTGGCCCGATGGAGCGAACTTTCACGTTAAAGTCGAGAGCGCCGAGACGAAGAAGAACAATACGATTTATACCGTTTTCCCGCGACAGTTCGGTTCGTTTCGAGAAGTGATTCGTCGTTTGCCGACGATCATGGATACGATGGGCTTTCGGATCGTTCAGACGCTACCGCCTTTCCCGGTGCCGACAACGTACGCGGTGATGGGGGAATACGGCTGTCCTTTCGCGGCTACCGATTTCCTTTCCGTTGATCCTGCGATGGCGGAGTTTGATGAATACGCGACTCCGCTTGATCAGTTCAGAGAATTGATCGAGGCTATCCACGCTCGAAAGGGACTTATCTTCCTTGATTTGCCCGCTAACCATACCGGGTGGGCCTCGACCTTGCAGACTCATCATCCCGATTGGTTTCATCGCGCTCCTGACGGCAAGTTCATTTGTCCGGGGGCCTGGGGGGTGACTTGGGCGGATTTGGTAGAGCTCGATTATTCCAATAACGAACTTCGCGCATATATGGCGGACGTGTTCCTTTTCTGGTGCCGTCTTGGTGTCGATGGTTTCAGATGTGACGCGGGGTATATGATTCCGGCGGAAACTTGGGAGTATATCGTCGCGAAAGTACGCGATGAATATCCCGACACCGTATTCATGTTGGAAGGGCTGGGTGGTAGCTTGGACGTTACGGATAAGCTTCTCGCCGAGTCCAATCTCGATTGGGCTTATTCGGAGATTTTCCAGACTTATAATCGCGATCAGTTCGAGTGGTATTTGCCCGGCGCGATCGAAAGAAGCGAGAAGTTCGGTACGCTCGTTCATTTTGCCGAGACCCATGACAATGATCGACTCGCGAAAGGCGGTACCACGTATGCGAAGCTTCGCGTTCAGCTCGCGGCGCTTTTGTCGTGGCAGGGCGCTTGGGGAATCGCCAACGGCGTCGAATGGTTCTGTAAAGAAAAAATCGATGTCCATGGTAAGAACGATCTGAATTGGGGAGCTAAGGATAATATGGTTGAGCTTATCGCGAAGCTTAACTTCATCCTCGCGCATGAACCTTCTTACGTTAAATCCGCGCATTTGGAAATCGTTACGCGCGGAAGCGGTAATACGCTCGCGGTATTGCGCGACAATCTTCTGATTCTGGCGAATCTCGATTGCGGGATCCAGACGACTGTCGATTTCGATCGCTCGAAGGTCTTGGCCTCGGAGGGCTTCGATTTGCTTACGGAGAAGAAGTACGATATATCCTCTCCGTTGAAGCTCGCGCCGGGAGAAGTTCTTTGCCTTAAGGTTCGCTCGTCCGATACGGTCCCCGAAACTTCTTCGGTAGTGCCGGTTACCCCTGAAGCGCTTTGGCATATCGTACTTCCGCGCGACTCCATGCGCGAGGTCGTGGTTCCCGAGAACGAATGGGTCGAGGTCTCGGCCGAGACGCCTTTCAGAATGCGTCTCGTGGACGTAACTACCGGTAAGACCATCCGCATCTTCCGTAGTCATGAAAACAAGGTCACTTTCGACGCTCCTCATTATCGTGGCAACGGAGAATTTTGCCGCGTTCTCAGGCTCGACGTCATGCTCTATAAACAGGGTAATGCCGCGAGCTACAGTTCCAAGTTCTTGATCCCGCCGCCCTCGAAAAAGGCGAAGATCAAGCTTACGCTGAACGGCGAGGAGATCCGTAATCACGCGGATTATCGTACGATTCTCTCGAATGGCGCGGGAGCCGCCGGCCAGATGAGAATAGGTTGGGGCGAGATCCGTTCTCAGTACGACGCGGTACTCGCGGCGAATCCTAATGAGAATTGTCCTTCCGACAGGCTTAATCTCTGGACTCGTACGCGTGCTTGGCTTCAGCGCGAAGGGTATATGCGCGAATTCGATAAGAAGTGCACCTCGAGCTTTACCGCCGATCCTGCCGGTAGGTTCGCGAAATGGGAATTCCTCGTTCCTTGCGGCATGGGTCATGAGACGCGCTTCGAGCTCATGCAATATTTGGAAGAGAACAAGAATCGCGCGATTTTAAGATTCAGGCGTGTCGATGCGGGCGAGTTGGATGTCGGAGATCAAGTCAGAATCGTTTTCCGCCCCGATATCGAATGGAGAAGTTTCCACGCTACGACTAAGGCGTTCAAGGGCTTGGAGGATATCTTCCCGAAGGCGATCAAGTTGATTCCGGACGGCTACGAGTTCGCTCCTTACGGTAAAGACAAGTTCACGATGAGAGTGAAGGGCGGCGTTTTCCATTCCGATTCGCAGTGGGAGTATAACGTCGCGCATCCGGAGGAGGCCGAGCGCGGTCAAGACGGAAGCGGAGATCTGTACTCTCCCGGGTGGATCTCGGCTGATTTGAAAATCGGTGAAGAGGTTGTGATCACGGGCGAGTTTAACGAGTCGAAGGAGCGTTCATTGCCGCCGGAGCCTTCGGAGTCCAAGGCCAAGACGATCGGTGAGACTCTGAAAGAAGCGATGAAGCTTTATATCGTCAAGCGTGATGATTTGAAGACTGTGATCGCCGGTTATCCTTGGTTCCTCGATTGGGGTCGCGATACGTTCATTTTCATGCGCGGCATGATCGCCGCGGGAATGTGCGATGAGTCGCTCAAGATTCTTAAGGCTTTCGCGCGCTTCGAGGAGAACGGGACGCTCCCGAATATCATCTACGGAGAGACCGCCGGTAATCGCGATACGACCGATGCTCAGCTCTGGTTTATCCGCTGCGTCGAAGAGTTGGGGGTTAAAGACGAATCGTTGCTTAAAACCTGCGAATCGATCGTCGATAATTACATCAAGGGCACGCCGAACGGCATTGTGATGGATAAGACGAGCGCGCTTATTCATAGCCCGAGCCATTTCACTTGGATGGATACGAATTATCCGGCCTGCACCCCGAGACAGGGCTATCCGGTCGAAATTCAAGCGCTTTGGATTTCCGCTTTGAGATTCTTAGGTCGAAAAGAACTCGCGGATAGAGCGCTTGAGTCGGTCAAGCGTAACTTCAAGTGGGAGCATGGGTATCGCGATTGCTTGGGAGAAGATACGATTCGTCCTAATCAGTTGTTCCTGATCACGCTCGGCATTCTTGATGATGTCGAAATATTGAAGGCGACTGAAGAGCTGCTTATTCCGGGCGGTATTCGCTCGCTTAATTCCGGCCATCCGCTTTATATGGGGCGGTATACGGGCGACGAAGATACCAGTAGAAAGCGTGCCTATCATAACGGCACGGTTTGGGCTTGGCCGTTCCCGCTTTACGCCGAAGCGCTCGTTAAGCTCGGACTTTGCTCGAAAGAGGCGGCGCGGCAGTTCTTGATGAGCGCGGTCGAGAACTTGAATCGCGGGACGCTTTGCCACGTCAGCGAAAATGCCGATGGCGATGCGCCTCATGCGCAGAAGGGGTGCACGGCTCAGGCCTGGAGCGTCAGCGAACTTTTGCGCGTCTGGATTCTCCTCGGCGGCAAGTGATCACCGCGGCGAAAAACGATCATGAATAATTTCACGCTGGTTTTCGAGCGAGTGGTAATCCTGTTTCTGTTGATGGGAGTCGGGGTTTGGTGTCGTCGGACGAAACTCTTAAGCGATATCGCGGTGAAAGGAATCGTCGATTTGCTCGTTATCGTCGTGACGCCTGCGATTATCGTCGACGTGTTCGCGCGAGATTTCGATCCGTCGATGCTGAAGGGCCTTGGGATCGCGGCGATTCTGTCGCTCGCGATTCATCTCGCGTCGATCCTGTTCGCCAAGCTGACGATTCATGAGCGAAATCGTGATACCGAGCCGGTTCTTAAACTTGCTATCGTGTTTTCGAATTCCAGCTTCATGGGTATTCCGATGGAACGGGCGATACTCGGCGACATAGGAGTTTTCTACGGTACGGTCTATATCGTCATTTTCAATCTTTTGATCTGGAGCTATGGTTTTAGCAAGATGCGTCGCGGAGTTGGTAGTCGTATTCGCATGATTCGCTCGGCGCTCCTTAATCCCGGGACTGTCGGTATTGCGCTCGGTCTCGTGGTCTTTCTCATGCCGTGGAAGTTGCCCGAAGTGATTAAACTCCCCGTAGGGAATCTCGCGGATATCAATACGCCGCTTGCGATGATCATTATCGGGTATTACTTGGGCGGAGCCAAGCTCGGGATCGCGCTTAAACGATTCAAGACTATTTTCACGATGTTCTCGCGCTTGGTTATCGTTCCGCTCGCTTTCGTCGTGGCGGTTTATCCGCTTAAAGACTTCGTCGATCCGATGGTTTTGCTGGCGCTTACGATCGCGGTCAGTGCTCCGACTGCGGCGATGGTGTCGATGTTCGCGGCGAAATTCAATCGCGACGTCGATACGTCCGTAGCTTTGGTAAGCGCGTCGACTGCGCTCAGTATTATCACGATGCCCGCAATCATCGCGCTGGCGCTGACCTTATTTAATTGAAGCTTAAATTCCGCTTGCAGTCGGAAGGGAATGTGTGTTATAATACGCGATAGAAAAATAACGAACGTTATTTATTTGCGGTCGAAGAGGAAAAACAATGTCATTAGGCTTAGACCAACTTAACCAGATATCGACCCGATACGGCCTCGAGTTCAGTACGTTATCGCGGTTGGTATCGACTGAGAATAAGGCCGGTAGCGAAAATGTTGAAATCAACAATCAACCTTCGCAACCGGCCGAACCGAGGTCGCTTCATCCGCAACTCGATCGATTGCTGGTGAATATCTCCAAAGCGACCTATCGCGAGGTGACTTCCCAAACGCTCATGAGCGCGGAGTTGGGCTACAATAAGAAGAGCGCCATCTGCAAGTTTGCGGCTAAAGCCGAAAAGGCGATGAACGAGATTACGAAGCTGCCGATAAGACAGCTTTTGGATAACCCGAAGCTCCAGACGAAGCTCTACGAAGCGGTAAGCATGCAGCTCGATTTCGGTGATCGCCTCAGAGAGCTCGCCGAGAATGAAGAAAATCCGGAAAAACGCTTCCAGCTCAATGAATTGAGCCTTAAATGCGATTCGCGCGGCACCGAGCTAATGCATCTTTTGAACGATATGCAAACTCTCGATAGAGAAGGCGTATTCGAAAAAGCGAAGGATCTCGCCTATTTAAAGGTCGAGAGATTCATGATCTCTATGGCCGGGTCGATGCACGGTAACGACACTACCGTTACCAATCGCTTCGCCAATGAAATCGCGGAGCTCGAAAATCAACTCGTCGATATTTCGAAGCTGAAAAATCCTGATGATAGTGTGGTTAAAGCTCTCCTTGATAAGGCCGAGGAACTTTCAAAAAAGCTTAACGAAGGCAATACGCGTCTTGAGATGGACGGCGATATCCATAAGGAGCTGACGACGCGGCTTCATGAACTTAAGCAGAAGATCGAATCGCGTTATGATTTCGCTTTCGAGACCTTCAAGAAGGATATGCTTAACAAGGTCTTCGGCGTTGATTCGGAAACGAGAGCAAGGCAAAATCTGTTAATTAAAGAGCTCGAGAAATTTCCGAAATTAGCGGCAATGTACAACGATGTCAAGTCGTTGTTGAAGTCGATGAAAGATGGCGATCCGCCGAATCGAAATGCTCTGGAAAATATTCTATCTTATGATAGCGGCACCGAAGTCACGGACGAAATCAGTTGCGCGATAAAGTACTTAGAAAATAATAATCACGGTTTGGAGTTGGAAAACGACAGTGGTAGAGCGCGCAATATGGAGTTTTTCGATAAGATCGGATGGCCACTTCATGAAATCAAAGCCGCCGCGCTTACCCTTGAGGAGATGCAAGAGCGCCGCAATCAATTGAGGACGAGCGGACTCAAGAACATGACCGGTGAAGATATTGTCAGTGCTTTTCGCGATGGTCGTAAGATTTCGCAGCTTCTCTCGGCGAAGATTCTGGGCGCGAACGAAGACTCGTTCAACGCGCAATTAAAAGATGAAAACGTCGTTTCGACGCAACAATTAGGGAGCGGTAATGCCAATACCGTTTACAAAATAACTTACCGAATGGAAGATGGTTCGCTCAAGGACTTCGTTTTCAAGCCTGAGCTCGGAGGACGCGCGGGACTAACCAAGCTTCTTGCTACCCTCGGCGGGGCTTACTCGTCTTTGCAGCAGTCGGTCAAGCTCAATACGCTTACTTGCGATATCGCGAATATGCTTGGAGTCGGGAATCTGACCGGCAAGAATTATGTGACGGTGTTAAACGGACAGTACGGGCTTTTGATGGAGATGGCTCCCGGTAAGACGGCCAAAGAACATACGGGGTCGATGGAGTTTCAAGATGTCTTCAAAAGCCCGAAACTTTTAGGTTCGCTCGCCAAACAACTGAACGATTTGAGGTGGCTTGATATCGCGACCGGACAATCCGACCGTCATTCCTCGAACTATTTGTGCAATCTCAGCGCGGATCGTAGCGAGGTTAAGGTCACGGCGATTGATAATGACGCGAGCTTCCCTTCATTTTTGGTCGGAGTCTGCAAGTATGATTTAAGACCTCGAATGACATTTTTCACAAATAACCTTAAAAGAACATGCCAAAGTCTTTATAAGGACACAAAGGTTGCCGACTCGCGTTTTCAAGAGTTGATCAATAAGGTCAACTCGAATAATTTCATTGTCGATACGCGAAATGCGCCGCTTGAAATCGTGAAGGCCGTGCGAGATACGTTCGGAGTGCATTCGGTGTCGATGCCGAAGCAAATGTCGAGAACCATGTACGAGAGTCTCGTCGCCTTAGACGATAACGCGATGGAAGATGTAAAGAAAAAACTCGAGAATAAACTCGCTAAACAAGAATGCATCGATGCGACGATCAATCGTCTTAAAGATCTGCGGCAAATCGCGAATGACTTAAAGGCGCAAGGCAAGATAATCGAAGATGAGCAGTGGGAAAGCAATGAGGTTATCGAAATTGAAATGAAAGGCGGACATAATTCAGAGCAAGATACCAAGAATTTAACCGTAGACACCAAGGAGAAGAATACCATCGACTATATATGTAATCATTGCGAGGACGGGTTCTTGAAGCGTGAATTCGGCGGTCGAGTAGAAGCGAATAGTAAAGTAAGGGGTAATTATAATGAATGAGATATTGGAAGCTTTGGAGGCCTGGCGTCAATGGTTCGAGCATCCCGAAGAGGAGCTTCCGGCCGATTACTTTTCGGATACGGCGGAGATCGCCTTCGTTTCGAGCGGCTTTAATTCCAGTCGTTTCATCTGCTCGTTCGATACCGAGAAAGTTAAGTTCGACGTTGCGATTCTGATGACGGATAAAGAAGGCGAAGAGAACGCCGCGGCGCTCGTGAAGCTCGCGATAATCTCGCTCCGGAGCACGCTCGATGAAAAAGTCGAAGTCAAGGTCGATGATGTCGTTGCCGACTACAACGGCGGCACGATTGAAGACTATCTTCTTCTTTTGGACAAGGAGAGCCTTAACGATGTTGCCGGGCTCCGAGTCATTTATCCTTGATTTCTCGTAACCCTGACGCCGTCACCGCACCGAAGAGCTGAACCGAAACGCTCTCAATCACTCAGCTCAACGCTCAACCTTGCGTCACTAGCCTCACCTACTTTTATGGATGTGTGTAGAGCGGAGGGGATGAGGAGTGGGTGAGTGAATGAGACCGAACCCAGCTGCCTCAGCACCTCCGCGCTT
>JAKSOZ010000025.1 GCA_024405265.1 Kiritimatiellia bacterium
AGTAGCCGCTTACTTTGGAGCGAGTAGCCGCTTACTTTGGAGCGAGTAGCCGCTTACTTTGAATACTGAAGCCGCTTCAATTCAATACCGTGAGCCGCTCGGGGGACGGTAATATATTGAATGGGGGACGGTAATGATTTGAAGCGCTCCCGATATTGATCTGGGCCTGGGATCGGGTCGGTAATTTTCCATAAAATGGGAAGCGGCATAACGACAGAGCGTATCATGGATTTTCTTGCTGCGGAGAGAAGTAAGAGGCGAGACTTACGCCTCGCCCCTTTAGCTTGTACTGTTTTAGACAGGATTGATAGGATTACTTCGTCGCTTTTACGCGGACGCGGAAGTACTTCACCTTCGCATCGGGCATATCGATCGACGTCGTGGTCGACTCGCCGCCCGTCGCCTGCGTGCCGTCAGAATCTTCGACCACGCCACTCTGTTTATCGAATTCCGCAGGATCATTCGCCGAAACGATCGAGTAGAAGAGGCCAGGGATTGGGTCAGTAATCGTGAAGGAAACCTTATCCTTCGGCAACGTCATCTTGATCTTGACCGCCTCGGGTTTGGCCGCTTCAGTCGTCGCAACAGTAACCGCACCATTGTCGGCAACAGCAACCGTTACGTAACCGCGCGTCTTGAGATCCGTCGTCGTGCCGTTCGCGTCAGTGTACTTGACGGAAATCTTCGCGGCAACCGCAGTAGCTGTCGAATCCTGTGGGATGGTGACCTTGACGTCATCATCGGGCTTGATTTCGATACCGGCTTCGGGGATCGTCGTAATGACAACGGGATCTTCCGCGTCAGAATCGACCGTGCCCTTGACCCAGATTTCGAGGCGCATAACCTCATAGGCCTTGGCATTCACGCGGTCACCGACCGGCGAGAAGCGCGTCGAGGTATAGTCGACCGAAATCTGATTGTTGTTAAGGCCGATCGAACCACCGCCATAGAGCGAGTTGATTTCGTGACCATTACCGTTCGTGGAGGTGTCGGTCATGTAGTGCTGGCAGAAGTTACCGATACCGATTTCGCCGGCCTTCGTACCATCGCGGCCGGTATTAGCCGAACCCCAGTTGTTGTAGGCAAAGATGACTTCGCCGCCATTCCAGAGTTCGTCACCCTCCTTCTTGACACGGTGAACCTGCATCGCACCACGGCCGGCTCCGGAAGTGGCAAACGTGTCATTCCAATCCATCGCATCCCAAAGCTTCGTGGGAACACCAGCTCCGGACAGCGCATTACATGTCGAATTGAACGGCGAGAACTCAATGTAGCCCTTAACCGAATCATCATTCGCATCAACATTGTGGACGCTACCGAGGTTCGAGTAGACGTGGAGCTTATCGACGACCTGCTGGTGAGTCGTTGTCGTCGGAAGGCCAAGATCAGCGATGGCGTCACCAAACTTATCCATATCAACCCAGACGAAGGTGTGAGCGCCGTTATCCTTACGGACGAGTTCCATGAAGTAGCCGACCTTGGTGATGCCGGTTACCGTCTTTTCGCTCTTCCAAGTGTAGCTATCGAACGCGGTCTGCGGATACGCGGCCTCTTCGGCAATATCGAGCTGACGAACGCGAACGAAGCCGTCGAGGTATTCCGCCGGAACATTCGCCTTCGCACCGAGCGTGCAAGCAGCCTTCGGGGCCTTGTCCTTGCCGGCATCGACACCAATGAGCGTAATAATCTTCTCGTACCAGCCGTCGGACATGAGGTCATGACCGGCCCAATCCGGGTGTGTCGAGTCGGAGTAGAAGAGAACACGTCCCTGATCATCGTTGAACGAGCCCTCTTCTGTGCCATTACCGACCTTAACGCACTGGTCGACAAGCGAGAGCCAGCTATAGTCGCTTGTGGCGAATACACCGTCCGTCTTGAATGCGTTACGAATCAAGGTATTGTAAGAGTTACGAATGCCATTATTCGTCCCGTACTTGACTGCCGTCGTAACGATAACCTTCGCATTCGGGAACTTCGCGTGAATCGTATCGATAGTCTTCTTCAAACCATCGAAGATGTGGTTAGCGGGATCGCCATTACCGATATCGTTCGTACCGAGCTTGACGAGAACGATATCCGGCTCGCCGTCACAGACATTGAGTGTAGCCTCAATCGCTTCCATATCACCGGCGCGGTTGTTGAAACCATCACCAAGAGACTTGCTCGTCCAAACGCGCTGAGCGGAAACGCCAGCGTGATACTGCCATTCGATCGGCGCCCACTCGCCCGAAGGCATGCGACTACGAACATAATGATAGCCGAGCGTTTCGACCATGTAGCCCGCCATAGAGAGCTTCGCCGCAAGCTGCGTACGATAGTTCGCGCAATTGCCCGAACCGTTATAACCTTCGGTAATCGAGTCGCCCAAGGGGAGAATGCGAATCGGCTTACGCGCAAGCTGTTCGGCACTGCGGACTTCAAGGAAGATTTCCCCGACCATGCCGAGGAGACGCGCCTTAGATCCATTACCCCAATCAAGTTCGCCGACAGTCTCGGTATGCGTCGTCAAAACCGCCGCGGGATTGATCGCGTTCGAATTAAGTTTAGGCATGCCATAGCCGTATTCACCGACCGTCATGAAGTCAGTCCACGAGATAAGCTTATGACCACCCTGCGTTGTGTATGCTCCCTGATCCACGACGATATCATCGTCCTGCGTGAAGTGAGGAACCTTCTTCGCGGTAATCTGACCACCGGCGAAGGTAATCTTCGAGAGAGCCTCGGTGCTGATAGCGCCGACGAAGTTGAGCGTCACGCCCTTTTCAAGGCGAAGCGAAGCGCCGTCGGCGATCTTAACCGAATTGACGGAAAGAACGTGATTGCCCTTGAGCGTATAATCGCCGTTGAACTCGAGGATACCGTACGTGACATCAGAGGAAACCGTGATGCCCCTCGTCTCAGTCGTTCCGGGGAAGATAAGGTCGAACTGCGAAAGTACGGTATCTTCGGGAGCAGGAGTCTGAGCTTCGTCATCCTTTATCCAGTTCGTGTAGGAGGAGATATCCGCATCGCTCTCGCCCTTCCAAACGAGCGTCGGATCTTCGCCATCGAAGCCCCAGTGGAAGCTTTCCATTTCCCCTTTGGAAAGGACGCCGTTGAAGACGGCAACCGCCTCAATCTTCATGCCGACGAGCTTCGCGAATCCGGAGCTGTTGCGCTTACCACCAATCGCGACGCCAACCATAGTCTGTCCGGAAGCAACCAAGGTGCCTTCGCCGTCGGAACCGGCTGAGTAGTCGGCGGTCAAATCATCCTTAATCGTGATAACCGCACCATGCGCACCGCTGGACGTCAACGAGACCGTGGCCGCAATCATACCGCTCTTGGCGGGCTTGGCACCGGACGTACCACGATTATCAGTACCATCATTCCAGATATTGCCGAGCGTACCATCCGTCTTCAAGTAACCACCGACAAGATCCTTGTCGAAGGACTGCGATGCGAACGAGAAGAACACGGAGTTCGCGGTCGGAGTCGGAAGTCCCGAGTACTTAACGAGAACCGTAACCTGATTGCCGATACCGGTCTCGCTCGTATTGAAGTCAAGGGTCATACCCTTCGTACCGGCTTCCGCAATCGTAACGCCCGTCGCGTCGATCGTATTGCCGTTCGCGTGAAGCGTGACACCGCTCTTCACATTGTTATCGGCAAAGTCGCCCTTCCAGAACGCGATCGGATGAGCAAGCGCGCCCGTACGATAAGCAACCGTCTTATCGCTCACGCTATAATTGAGATTCGCCTTGAAGGCATAGTCTCCGACGACAATCGGCAAAAGTTCCAAAGAATCAGGCGCTGTCAATTCTCCGCCGCAAAGCTTGAACTTCGCATTCTCCGCCCAGTTCGCGGGGATACGAATCGCACCCGTCTCGCCGATTGTCATCGCGCCGGTGACGAGAGCGGTCGAGCCGTTGCCGCTCGCAAGGTCGAGAACGCCGTTTACGACCACGCCGTTCGGAGTCGTCCAAGTCTTACCCGCGGCAATCTTCGCAACCGCACCTTCAAGAATCTGAACCTTACCCGAGGCTTCATCCTGGGAAGATTCGGAAGACGAGCCGAAGATAATACCGGGACGACGATCACCCGCAGTACCGGTCAACACAACCGAACCCTCAAACTCCGAAACATCCGCGAAGCGATAACGTTGAGAACCATCCCATGTGGTGTAAATCGTACCCGCACCACTCAGCTTCTTAAACTTGGTGATACGATTAGACCAGCCGTTACGAATCACAAGGCCGGGAATATTGCCGTTGTCGGCAACGATGATTTCCTTAACCTTGTATTCACCTTCCCAAACGAAGCATTTTACACCGTTAAATTCAATCTTACTATTCTCATTGGCGTAGTTGTTCGGATAGAACTGAACAGAACCATTATCACCGGTATACTGCGCTTCGGTGCAGAAATCGGTGAAGGATACGATACCCGTCCAGTTCGAGCCAAGCGTCGGTGCCGTCGGGAACGCGGAATTATGATCGGTGCCGTGGTAGACGATCTTACCCGCGCCGTTCAAGGTACCGGTGATGGTCTGACCATTCGTGTCGATTGTCACCCCTTCCGGGATGTTGAGATCGTCGCCACATGCACGAAGGAGCGTGATCGTACGGGCAGCCTCCGTAACTCCGTCCTGGGCGCGCGTAATGGCCTCACTAATCGTCGCGAGATCGGCGCCATTAACGTTAGCAATCGGGCTCGTGGGTTTCGCCCAGATCATGATCGCACGATAGTTTACTCCGTCGGCACCAAAGTGATTGCCGATGTCGTTGTACGTATCGACGCTCTGAGCCCAAATCTTCCAAAGTCCGGCATCGTCATTATCCTGAATCTCGCAAATCTTGATTTCATGAGTCTTGACGACACCTCCATCCGTCGCCTGAATCTTGAGGGTCTTAGCTTGATATTCAGTGCCGTTGACGGTCATCGTCGTATCATCACCAATAGTACCCGTCGCATCAATGGCGCGAGCAGGGTCGTTATTGTTGATGTAGTTACCAGAGAGCTTACCGACGATCGTACCGTAATTACCGGTAGAAAGCAAGTCAGCAAGGCGAAGATCATAGAGAATCACCGTCGGGGTCGAGGTGATGAAATCGCTATTGATGACGCCCTGCTTCCAGATCTTCGCCGTACCGGGAACAATCTGAGTGCCGTTAAGGAACGACTGCTGCACATCATTCGAGTCGACAATCGTGAAGTTTCCACCCTGAGCGACATGAACGTTGGAGGCATTGTAACCGGTAAGCTTCTGATCGTCGGAGATGACGATCTTGAGCGTCGCATCCTTAGCGACATTGACCGCAGAAATCCGCGTATTGTCATCATAGGCAGCCATCTCAACCGTACCCTCAAGTACCTCGAGCGCACCCTCGAACGAGCAGTCTCCGGCGAGCACGAGCTTACCGGCACCGGTCTTCTTGACACCGCCCTCACCGGTAATCGCCGCGTTGACAGTAACGGTTCCGGATTCGACATTGTAGACGATGTAACCCGCACCATTAACAGTACCATTCGGTTCACCGGCCGTGATCTCGAACGGAACCATCGAGCTCATATTGTTCGGGACGATGAATTCGCCGCCACCACGGACTTCAATCGCCGCGCCCTCAAGGCCGTTGATCGTATAATCGTATGCGACCGTTGTTTCACCGGCAGGCTTCACGAAGACGATCTTCGCGTTCGGGCCGAGCGTGACCGGACCCGTCAACTTCGCACGGAGCCCGAGTTCACCGACAAACGAGGTCGCATCGACCGGGACGGCAAGATTCGCAATCGAGCTATCTTCCCAAACGATACCGTTCTTCGGAGCGCCTTCAGAGTCAACCTTACCGGCGTTTGTTCCCTCGGTAATCTGCGGGAGATTGAACTTGAAGGTCGCGGGATGTTCCGGATCCTTGGAATCACCGACAACCATAATCTTACGCTGACCCGTACGAGTGATGTATGTTCCCGTGCTCGTCGAGGCGACAGTTGTATCGACAACGACGTTGTCAACGCGAGTGGCATCGAAGAAGAACTCGAAATCATTCGCCGTGTTCATCCGGATGTGATGAGGACCTTCGGCACTCGCATCCTCAACGAAGTCCGCATCCGTAGCCGCATGCTTGATGTACGCATCTTCTTCGCTCCACGTCAGATGACGATGATTGAAGAGACCGTACCACGTATCGCCATCAGACCAATTACCGGCTCGTGCGTTATTACCCGGCACGAACTCCCACTGATACTGTTCCGGACGGGTATTGCTCCAACCGACATACTGAACGTAGATGCCGTCATCCTTCTTGATAATCTGAGCGGTACCGTCGGCATCCATCGCCGTCAGCTCAACCCCTGCCGGCTTAGCAAACGCCGCAGACGGCTCAGCATCACCGACCTTTACCTTGGCGTCGGAAGCGAAGGAAATCTGAGTATCGGCGAGTGTCGATGAGGTGAAGGAGATAAGCTTACGCGTCTTGAACTCCTTGAAGTTTCCCGTGCCGATTTCCGCCTGCGAGATCTCAACATACTTTACCTCGTGCGAAACGCCGCTCGAGAACTCGCCGTTCACCAAGATCGAGCCCGCCGTCTCGCCCGTACCGTGGAAGGAGTACTTGTAAATACCGGACGTAGAACCAGAGATGCCGTTACCGAATTCAATGCCGTTCGGAGAAGCGACATCAAAGACCTTCTCGCCGTCATTGTTGCCGTTCTTGAAGTCGGAGATGATGAGCTTCGAGGTCGCATCAACACCGATGAAGCAACCGACATTATTCATATCCTGAATCTTGGTGAGATGGTCGACCGTGAGCTTGACACCATTGACGAGGCCAAGCTGAAGCTGCCAACCATCCCATGTACCGGTCATCGCAATCGACTTATAGCTGTCAGTTTCCGCGACATTCGGGATGAAGTCGCCGTCGAAGAGTGCCGGCTCGTACGTATTGACGAGCGGAATACTGCTTTCCGCGGCATTCGCGGTGATGCCCCACTGATTGCGGACGGACGCATCGGCCGCCTCGGAGCCAATCGGACCCGTGTAGATATTCTGCCAGTAGGAAGCTTCCTTGCCCTCGAAGATATTGTCTTCGATCATGCCGGCTTCGGCATATGTCAGGAACCGATAAGTCTTCGAGCCGTCATCGTTCGTCGCGACATCCAACACCTTGCTCGTCACGCTCGCGGCCTTTTCGATCTTGGCCGTCGTTCCCGAAGCGACAATGATCGTCACTCCATCGGTCATCAAGATCTTACCGGCTTCATAGAAACCGCTAAGGTTGAGCGTGGAGTTCTTGCCGTGAATCGTGACCGCGTCATCCGCATCACGAATGCCCAAGCGATTGATGGAGACCGTGGCATTGTCGGCAATGGTGAGTTTGTCGTTGCTATTGAAATACTCCCAGTCGCCCTGCCAATCGGTGGAAGTGCCGTCAATAGTCGCGCCATTCTCGAGCTTAACGGCATTGTTCGTACCGAGCGACTGACGGGCCTTGAGGGTAAGCGTACCCGCGATGGTCATCGTCGTCGTCGCATTATAGGCGAGCCAGTCGCCCTGAGAGACTTCAAGCTCAGCGCCAGAAGCTACATAAAGCGGCTTATTGTACTTATTCTTGTTTCCATCGCCCAGATTCGCGACAACCGCCTTGCCGGACTCGACCGCAAGACCCTTGCCGCAAGCAATGGCAACATTAAAGGTAACGGTACCGTTGATAACCTCGACCTTACCCTCTCCCGTAATTGCACCGGTCACATCGCCGGTTTCCTTGTATACGATCGTCGCAGTAGCATTCGGGGCGAACGGGACAGAGTACATATTCGCAGGGACCTCAAACTTACCCTCGCCGGCGACCTCAATCGCTGCAGCATTGCCGACGATCGTATAGCCATAGGCCGTCGAAGCGTCACCCTCGGCCGTGCCGGTTCTGAAGATAAGGTGAGTGTTGGAGCTGAAGTTGATCGAGCCCACAATCGGCACCTTAAGACCGAGATTGCCGCGGAAATCAGCGAGGTTGATTACCGAGGTCGTGAGGCAATCGGTATCCGCATCGGTGGTCGACGAACCTGCAACGCCAAGCGTGTTGTTATGGAATTCGAAGTCATGCGGGAGATTATCCGAGCACTCGACGGCAACCTTGCCAGCCTTTACCTGACCGGAAATCTTAACGCCGCCGACATCCTTCGCGTCGATGACCGCGCTGAGCGTAAGACCACGCTCAATGTCATCGCCCTTCGGCCACGTCACAACTGCGTTGTTCTCATCAATCCACGCGTCCTCGGCCGTCCAATCAAGAATGTGGTCATCCGAAAGCTTCGCGGTATTCGGCTTCCACGCAACCGTGTCGAGCTCGTACGAAACCGTGCCGTTAGCGGTATCGTAGGTGAGGTTCACCTTCATCTCTTCCGAACCGACGCGAATCGTCGTCGCGACATCAACGCCGTTCTTGGTGATCGTACCCGAGCAAAGCTGGAAGGGAGTATTGGCTTCGAGGCCCGCCGGGAAGACATACTTCGTTTCGGCGTCAACGACGAGATTACCGTCAATAAACGGCGTCGCGCGATTGAGCGGCAAATCGGAGTAATCGAGCGTACCACCTTCCGCCGTCAATGTCGCGACCGCAAGCGTACCTGCGCCATGCATCTTGAGCGTGGTGGAGACGGCAGTATTCTTAAAGCCCCATTTCTTGTGGAGCAAAAGTTCGTGGCCTGTCTGGTTCTTGTTGTAGGTAAAGGTCTTACCGTCCGCAATCGTCAGATTGACCGTACCATAGAAGCCGTTCTTGAATTGCTCATTCGACGAACCACCACGAACAATGGAGAAATCCTCATTGATATCCATGTAGGTTTCCGTCTTGCCGGACGGATCACCGAACGCGACACCACGATCGTTACGCCCCGAGGGCGTTAACGAACATCCCTCCGCTTCGACGATCAAGCCGCCGAAAGTCCACGGTTGGAACTGACCGTCAATCGCCTTGGTAGCCGTTGCGCTATCGAGACGAAGCACATAGCCGGGAGCGGTATAAGCATCCTGATTGTCGGCAAAAACATTCCACGGAATATGACCGCTTGAACCAAAAGTATAGGCATCCGTTTCCGAGGTACCGTTCGCATAGAGGTCGCTTACCTTCTGCGAATGAAACGTAGTACCTGTACCACGCCAGTTGAGAATCGTCGAATAGCTGTACTTGGCATAATCGCCGGTATACATGCACTTCTTGATATCATCGTCGGAGATATTTGTCGCGTAAAGCGCAGCGCGATAAACTTTCATGCCGACAGGGCAAGCGGCGCTATTTTCCTCTTTACCATTATAGCAACCGATGCCGAGACGAGTAAGGCTATCGTTACCGGTCATCAGGCCACTATGTTCCATCACTTTCTCGCCATCAATGAAGGTATACGCACCTTTACCCTGAGCATTGGAAACGCCTTTATAGCGAAGCACATAAGTGTGACGTTCGCCGGCGGTGTAGGACGCACTGCCATAGTTTCCGCCCGTACCCCAACGCTGGTAAAGAGTTCCGCCATTTGCGGCGACACTGACGTTGCAACCGGCCTGAACGATATTAAGTATCATGGCCTGGCTCGACAGCGTCGGGATCACGGCATCGATCACCAAGGTCAATGTTTTACCGGTACGAATGGGGTCATTCGAAGCAAGGTCGAGAACAAGACCGGCTTTGTTATCATCCGTCTTGCCGATCGTGATCGAGCCGTCATCATTGACCGTGCCGCCATTATTGGTCCATGTATAGCCGCCGGCCGTGAGGTTCTTAAACCCATCCCAATACGCAACCGGGATAGCCGTAGCCCAAGCTCCACCGCACAGCATCAGCGCGACAAAAGCCAGTATCGATTTGATCTTTGTCATATTTATCCCCTTTTGATTAAATACCTTTAACGAAGCATTTGTCCACAAGTCGCCGGCGGAAACCAAAGTAAACGTTAGGGGAAAAAACTTTGCTATCAGTCGGCGACTTGAGGGCAAATACTCCGCATAATTCTGTTGCAATTATATCGTTTTTTTTTTCTCAGGTAAAGCGCGACTTTTTTATGTTTATCACCCTTCAAGGAACATAAATCAAATGCATTTTTCATCCCGAAGGCGAAATACCGCGCTTTCGCCGCGCTTTATCTTAGTCCCCGATCCCGGCAAAGCCTGAAAAATTTTTCTTCGCGACCGAAGGCTCGCGCACCTCTTCGCACCCCCGCGCGAAAAATCTTATCCCGCGCCTCCCCCTTAACCAGGTCCGTGGGCGCTTCACTTCCAAAACGCGCGGTCAGAGACGTCTTTATAAAGCATCAACACAAAGTTGCGTTTCTCTTCGAAAGTGCGCTTATCCAGTTCGCGAAAACGTAAATGCGCAGGTCCATCGAACCCTCGAAAAACGCGAATATGACAGGCATACGTCACGCCGTCCGCTTCCGCGTCCAGTCTTACTTCCACATCAAGGTCATCGGAAACCGCGATCCACTCACATCCTTTCGCAGCTTCGAGATCAAACGAAAGACGATCCATAGGCTGAACGCGAATGGCGCGCGAACGATAATCGATCGTAAGCGGATCGCGCCACATCGCGCACCCGCCAAGCGCTAACGCCACGAAAAGCGATAGCGCGGCAGATAACCGCTCTCTTAAGCCGAGCTTCACCTCAGAAAGAATACTGCGCGCCAAGCGAGAAAACGTAGGCTCGATTTCCGTCATCATCAAGATCGACGATCAAATCGGCATCCGCACGAAGAGAAAACGAATCGGTCAGATGATAAAACGCGCCCGCGCCCATCTTCGGACCATACGAGCCGTCTATTATTCCGAGCGCACCGAACGTGAAGAACGGATCAAGCCGCTCGTAGCCGTACCAGTGCCAAAGCACATCGGCGCCGAGCATCGCGTCATCTTCAAGTATGCCCACCTCGCCTTCGATCGCCCAGAATTCGTTCAGATAATAGCCGGATCGAAAACTCGCGCCAACGAGATTACGCCCCGTTTCCGGCACAAACGCTTTCGCCGAGCAAGAAACGCAATAGCGTTCGAGGTCGATAATCTCATCGTCTTCACTTGCCGCGAAGAGCGATGAAAGGGATAAAGTATAAGTGATAAATGATAAACTGAAAATGGCGAGCTTTTTAAGCCAATTGAGTTCGCGCTTTCTCATCGTGTCATATCCTTTCTCGTCTAGATCGTCAGCTCCTGAAAGATGATCCATTCCGTGAGCGACATAAAGCAAAAATTCTTTCTTCGTACTCCAAGACTCGCGCTTCGGCGCGGCGCGAAGCGCTTGATCCGCGTTTACGTAGAGTTCGCCGTAAACTCCCTCCTCTTCGCCGGGCATCGCGTCGTAACGCTGAGTTATCACGTCCGTAGGCCCCTTCGCGCCGTTAATCGCCTCATGAACCTCGGCGGAGAACTCATCATCTTGGATAATGATCGTCACTTCCTTAAACGGAGTTTTAATGCGCTTACCCGAAGCTTCCGCAAACGCTACCGCCGCGCTCTTAAGCTCCGCCTTCGTAAGCTTCAGGGCGCGAGGAAGAGTTCCTTCGATATTAACGCGGCACTTTTCCATCTTCAATCAGACGAGACGAGTCTTAAGTTTTTCGGCGAGCGACTTCAGGAACGAAGTATCGCCGGGGAGCGTTTCGAGCGCTTTAAGCGCCGCGGAAGTCGTCGTTTCGATTCGCTTGAGCGTTTCTTCGCGGTCGCAGACTCCGTCGTTATCGAGAATATCGTCCTCGTACTGAAACGCAAGACCTAAATTAAGCGCGAAAGTCTTAAGCGATTCGATCTGCGGCTCGTTCGCGCCGCCGGCGAGGCCTCCCATAACCGCAGCCGCGATAAAAAGGTCGGCAGTCTTATGAGTATAGATATAATCGGCATCGCCCGAAGCGGCGATATCTTCGACTTGGCCCTCGACGACGCCAAGCGCTTTCTCGCCGAGAATGGCGATAATCCCCTGAACGTTTCGCGGCGCGCGCGCGGCGGTCGCGAAGGCGAGCGCCTGCAGAGCATCGCCGACCAAGAGCGCGTCCGGCTCGCCGTACTTCGCCCAAACGGTAGGCTTACCGCGGCGAAGGGTGTCGTTATCCATCGAGGGTAAGTCATCGTGAACTAAAGTATAATTGTGAAGAAGTTCGATCGCGCAGGCCGGGTAAAGCGCGTCTTCTTTCTTGCCGCCGACGGCCTCGGACGAAGCCATCGCGATAATCGGGCGAATGCGCTTACCGCCGACATTGACGGCGTAGGCCATAGCTTCATGAAGCTTCTTAGGCCTCGCCGGTAAGGAATCAAAGATTTCGCTTAAAGCGCCTTCAATTAAAGAGAGATATCGCTGCATTGAATATTCCCGAATAAGTAGTCAAAACGCGCCCGACGATAAGCGAGCCGAGCTCGACGAAAGTAAGCGGAGTTACCGCCGCCAAAAACACGAGTAAAAGCGTGACATTCGCGAGAAAAATGAAGACCCAAGAGAAAATTCGGCCATAGAGTTTCACGTCGGGCTGACGACGAGTCAACGTCTGAAGCGTGAATAGGACATGGAAAGCCCAAGTGAATCCGACTAGAAACATCCAAAGCGGTAAGAACGGCAAGGACCCGTAAAACGCGTATGTCACTATCGCGACCAGCACGACGACGAACGTGTAAAACGGGAAGAAGTAAGGAGCAAGAGTGATCAAGAAATTGGATTTCGTCAGCTTAACGCTTCCGCCCGCGGCACTTACCTTCACATCGCTCGGACGCGCGCCGAACATAAGGCCCCAAAGCGCATGCGTAAGTTCATGTCCAAGTACATAGGTTCGTATCGGATGAGAAAGCGCCATCCAACAAAGCGAAAACGCCGCCATGCCGCCCAAAAGTGAAAACGCTTCGGGAGAATACGCGTTATTCCCTTCGGCGGCAATCACAATCGCGCGAATCATAACTCGCGTGAACGCCCAACACGCCGGTAACAACGCGAGGCCCAAGAGCATCCTCAAATAACCCGCCATCGTTCAGTCTTTGGAGAACATGAAAACGAGCTCGCCCGGGAAAACTCGACCGTTCTGACGGGCGATCTTCTCCACAAAATCGGGATCGGAACGAAAACGCTGCTGATA
Source organism: Kiritimatiellia bacterium (assembly GCA_024405265.1). Taxonomy (GTDB): domain Bacteria; phylum Verrucomicrobiota; class Kiritimatiellia; order RFP12; family UBA1067; genus UBA1067. The sequence continues at coordinate 13,072 of JAKSOZ010000025.1, forward strand.
ATCCTTCAAAACCGCGATTTCGCGTTTCTTCTCTTCGACCTGAAGCGACAAATCATCATTACGAGCTTTTAGCTCTTTAAGTCGCAGAAATTTAGGATACGTCACGAAAGCGGCAAAAAGCACTACACAAACCGCGAATACCGCGGTTATATACTGAATCCATTTCTCTTTAAGGGTAGCGAACATTTTACTTTTTATATTATAGCAAATTACCCAGCATCTCCGCTACCATCATTCCGCTTTTTTTAAGCGATTTTTTCGAAATCTTGTCGAGCGTATCGTTCTCGGTATGCCAATAATCGTTCAGGCCCTTGGCGCTACCGTAGTGGAAATCGATGATATCGATAGCGGGAAAGCCGAGTTCCAAAAATGGAGTATGGTCATCTCGCACCATCTCGGAAATCTTCTTCGCGCTGACCTTGGCTTTTTTCGCGCATTTAAGCGCCAGCGCGGAAAGCGAAGGAGTGGAATTTCTCGGGATTGAGATATTAAGATTCTTGTCTCCGAGCATATCGAGACAAAGCACGGCCTTAACTTTAAGTCCGGAGTCTTTAACCAGTTTCGCGGCATGTTTAGATCCGATTAACCCATCGTTTTCACCATAGGAATAAAAGCTTTCTTCCGCGTCGGTCCAGACCAAAAGCAGATTATTCTCAAAGGGTCCCTCCGCGCTCGAAATCATATCGGCGATAGCGACCAAGAGACCGGAAGTGGACGCGCCGTCATTAGCGCCAGGGCACTTGGAACCGGACTTGGTATCGTAGTGAGACAAGAGAATCACCCACTCGCCGTCGGGGTTGAAGACGAATTTAGAATAGAGATTGGTAAAAGTCAATTCGCCGCGCGGCGTCGAAGCGGTAAAGACATCACGCTTGACATTAGCGCCCGCGGCACTGGCCTTATCAAGTAAGAAATTCGCGGCAATTCTGCCGCGAATCGTCCCCGCATCGCGCGGGGTATGCTTTTCCACCAGCTCTTCAGCGGTTTTATACGCGAGTTCGGCGTGAGTATCGCCGAAAGTAAGCGCAGCCGCTAAAAGAAGCGAGAACATTCCTTACTCGACGGTAACGCCGATCATGCGAATGATACGATCAAGCTCATCGTTATCGAAGAAGTCGATCTCGACGACGCCCTTCGTATGTTTACCGCTCTCGTGCGTAACGCCGGAGGTAACGCGAACGGCACAGCCGAAGAACTTTTTAAGCCTATCGGAGAGGTTCCTCACGTATCCCTCCGGAAGATCGGGAACGCCCTTCTTCGGTTCGGTAACGGGAGCGTGCAAACGCGCCACTTTCTTTTCAAGCGCACGAACGGTAAGCTGCTCGTTAACAATATCACGCGCTAAAATCACGCGATCTTTTTCGCCATCGACCGAAAGCAATACCTTCGCATGGCCGACCGAAATAAGACGTTGAGAAATAAGCTCGCGAACTTCCTCGGGGAGTTCCAAAAGACGAACCGCGTTAGCAACCGTAGCGCGACCTTTACCGACTCGTTCGGCAACCTGAGCCTGGATAAGGCCGAAGGTATCCTGAAGCGTCTTATAAGCGAGCGCTTCTTCAATCGGATTAAGATCTTCGCGGTTGATATTCTCGGTCGTCGTCATCGCGGCGGCCGTAAGGTCATCCGCTTCTACGAGCGTCACGCGAATCTTCGTCCAACCGGCGAGTTGCGCGGCGCGAAGGCGACGTTCTCCGGCGATAAGCTCGTACTTACCCGCAGCGTTCTTACGAACGGTCGGCGGCTGAACGAGGCCGTTGTTCTTAAGCGATTCGGCGAGCTCCTTAAGCTCCTCTTCGCGAAATTCGCGGCGAGGCTGATAAGGCGAACGCTCGATATCGATGATCTTAAGTTCGAGCGGCTTCCCGGGCTCTGCCTGAGGAGCAACGAACGCAGGCGCGATAGGAACGTCTTTCGCGGGCGCGCTCGGTATAAGCGAACTAAGGCCCCTTCCGAGGCCATGTTTCTTCTTATCAGACGAAGAAACGGGAGCCTTATTCGAGGCCCCCGTCGCTTTTTTCAGGAATGGATTAGAAGTAGCCATTTACGAGAGGAAGGACCTTGACCTGGTTGTCCATGATGATATTCACGACACCGATCTGGAAGCCCCAGGGGCACTCACGAGCGAAGTTGACGACGCCGATCTGGCAGCCATGGAGCTCTTCGGTCTGGTTGAAAACACCGGCGATCTGGCAACCATAAGCCTTAGGAGCGAGGTTAACGCCGATAGCGATCGTGCAACCGGTCGATTCCTTTTCGGTCAAGTTGATGACACCGCCGATCAAGAGACCGCAAGCCTCCTGCTGCATCGTGCCGAGGAATTCGATATCGGCACCGTAAATCTTACGATGATAGCCGAGACCACCGACATCAAGACCGTAGAGCGTACCGTTACAGACGTTACCGCCGAAAGTCACGCGCATACCGTAGACGTCGGTATTGGCGAAATTGAAGAGACCCGAAGTCGCGAGACCGATCATATCGTCGCGGGTCGTCGTGGCGATCGCGAAATCATAACCGTACATCTTAGCGACATCATTATAGAAGATGCCGAGGTCAAGGCCGAAGACATCCCAATTTCCCATACCCCAAGGAAGCTGGACAGGGGACCAAAGCGAGACGGCAACAGGAGTGTAACCGATCGCACCTTCATCTTCCGCCGCCATCGCGGGAGCAACCAACGCAAGCGCGAGCGCAAGCATACCGAACTTAATCATCTTCTTCATTATTGAGTTTTCCTTCTTTGAGTTGAAATTTTAGTTGTATATTTTACACTTTCGGCGCCGTTAAGTCAAGTCAGGTTGGTTGAAAGTTTGATTCTCGAATTCTCGGGCCTCGGCTTCCTGCGCCTCGTTCGCCGGCAAGGCGCGGTCGGAAAAGCGCGTATATTCGCGCTCGAAGTTAACCTTAACATCGCCGATTTCGCCGTTACGATTCTTCGCGACGTCGATATACGCGAGCGTAGGATCGTTCGACTCGGGATCCGAAGGAGTGCGCGACGGACGGCGCAAGAGGAAGACGACGTCGGCGTCCTGTTCAATAGCGCCCGAATCACGAAGGTCAGAGAGCTTCGGGCGCTCGAATTTATCACCTCGCTGTTCGTTATTACGCGAAAGCTGAGAAAGGACGATAACGGGGATCTTAAGCTCCTTGGCCATCGCCTTAACCTGACCGGAAATCATCGAAACTTCGATCTGACGACCACCGAGGCGCGCGCCTTCACGGCAAGAACAAAGCTGTAAATAGTCGATAACGATAAGTTCGATACCGTGCTGCTTCTTCATGCGACGAGCGCGCGCACGAAGGTCCATGATATCGAGGCCGGCGGTGTCATCGACGTAAATCGGAGCGCTCTTAAGTTCACCGGTAGCCGTCGTCAGACGATTGAACATCAAATCCTTTTCCGAAGCGGCGCAAAGCCCGCGATTAAGCCGCCAAGCGTTCACGCGAGCACGACCGGTGATCATACGTTTCGTAAGCGCTTCGACAGGCATTTCCAACGAGAAGATCAAAACCGGATGCTTCTTACCGTTGTCACTTTCGACCGGTCGGTATACGACGCTTCGTTCGTCACCATACGCGGTAAGCATCTGCCCCATCGCGGCGGATTCGGCGATATTCATCGCAAGCGAAGTCTTACCGACGGAAGGACGCGCGGCGATTACGATCATTTCGGACGGTTTAAGCCCCTGAAGCTTTTCGTCGAGATGTTTAAGACCGGTCGAAAGCCCTTCGAGCTTCTTGCCGTTCGAATCGAACATCGAGTCGATACGATTCATCGAAAGCTCAAGCGCGCTCTGCCAGCTCATCGTCGAAGAACCACTGACACCGATTTCCAAGAAGGTTCGCTCCGCATCGCCTAAGATAGCCTGCGAGTCGGGATATTCGCGCTCGTCATAGCACTTTTCGATAACGTTAGTCGAACGTTCGATCAAAACACGGCGAAGATGCTTCGCGAGCAAGAGCTCGATATAATACTCGGCATGCGCGGTAGTAGGGACGTGGTCGATAAGCGCTTGGATATACTCTTCGCCGCCCGACATTTCATAAGTACCGCTAGACTTCAAATATTCGATAAGCGAAACCGGATCAAGCGGCTTCGAGAGACGATTCATTTCGACCATCGCCGCGAAGATCGTTCGATTGCGAGGGTTGAAGAACGCCGCGGCGGTGACCGAGGAGGAAAGACAAAGATCCATCACTCGATCGCTGTTTCGTCCATAGGTATCGACAAGAATCGCGCCGAGGATCGCGCGCTCGGCTTCCGTACTGTTCGGTGGAGTTTTTACCTCGTTCATAACTGAGAAATCCATTATTTGGGAACGACTCGACTAAGCGAACGATTCCCCTTCTTCAAAATGATCTCGGCAACCGCAGCGACATCATCGACGCTGACGGCGCGAATACCTTCAATTTGTTCTTCAATCGGCACCACTCGACCGAACGACAACATCGTCGAGCCATAATAGAAAAGTTTCGACTGAATCTTTTCATGCGAAAGACGGAAGTTACCGAGGAGAAATTCCTTGATCCGCTTAAGTTCCTTCAAGCTCACCTTCTTCGCCCGGATTTTCTCGAGCTCGCGATCTATAACATCTATCGTCTTATTCGCTTTCGCCGCGTCAACGCCGGCGGTAATCGTCCACATTCCCGTATCGGCGAAAAACTGCTGGCGAGAAGAAATATCATAACTCAAGCCGCGCTTCTCGCGAACCTCTTGAAAAAGTCGCGAAGCCATTCCACGGCCCATGATCGCATCGAATACGCTAAGCGCGTACTTGAGCTTATGCGAAATCGGAAGCGATCTGAAACCGAGCGCGATTTGAGTCTGCTGAACGTCCTTCTTAACTAGGACATCAGCAACGGGAGGGGCGAATTTGTCCGCCTTATCCTTAAAGGATTCGACAATCTTCGCGAATCCGAGGCGTTTCTCTAGAATCTTAACGGCCTCGTCGACTTCAAATCGACCAACCAACACCGCTACCGTATTCGCAGCGGTGTAATGAAGACGCTTGTATTCTCTCATCGCTTCGGCCGTAAGCGAGCGAAGCGCCTTTTCGTTACCGGCTACGGGAAGGCCCAAGCGATTCTTCGGGAAAAGCGCCGTTTGAAGATTCTCCATCGCGACCGAGTCGGGTTCATCGGAATACATCTTTATCTCTTCGATCACGACTTCGCGTTCTTTCTTGAACTCGACTTCGTTGATCGAAGCGTTCAGATACATATCGGAGATTATATCGACCGCTTCGTCCAAATATTCGAAAGGCATGTGCGAAAAGTACGCCGTCGACTCCTCGTTCGTCCACGCGTTGAAATTACCTCCGCGTCCCTCGATCGCTTCGGTTATCGCTTTCGAGCTGCGACGAGCGGTTCCCTTGAAAAGCATGTGTTCAAGAAAATGCGAAACGCCCTCCATCCCCTTAGGCTCATGACGTGAGCCGGAGCCAACGAAGAGTCCGAACGCGACCGACTGCGCCTCGCAGGGCACAAGGACGGCGCGAATTCCGTTAGCAAGCTTTACGGTCGTGATCATTTTACAGCGACGCCAACAATCCGCCCGAGAGAATAAGGTGCTTCTCGCGCTTCGAAAGCGAAGTCACGACTTCAAAGCGCCATTCTTGACCTTGGCCATTAACCTTAACCTCAAGCTTACCATCGCCCTTGATCGCAGCGGAAATACCATCAAAGACAAGCTCATCACCCGCTTCGATTCTCTCGTAGTCATCGGGATTAACGAAAGTAAACGGAACAATACCGAAGTTAATCAAGTTCGCACGATGAATACGTTCGATCGACTTCGCGACAACCGCCTTCACGCCCAAAAACATCGGGCACAAAGCCGCGTGTTCACGGCTCGATCCCTGACCATAGCTTTCGCCGGCGATAATGACGTTCTTAAGCCCCGCCTCCTTATTCTTAAGGCACTTGTCATGGAACGATTTATCGCAAGGCTCGAAGACGTATTTCGAATATTCGGGAACGTTCGAGCGGAATTTAAGGCGAGCACCGGCAGGCATGATATGGTCGGTCGTAATCTTATCGCCGACCTTAATCGCCGCGACACCCTTTAGAGTCGACGTCAACTTCTCGCCCTTCGGAACCTGCGCGATGTTAGGTCCGCGTACGATCTTCGTACCCTTAACGCCTTTACCCGCCGTTTCGCGATAAAGAAACATCGCATCATCAATCGGGAATTTCTCAGGCGCTTCAACAGCTTTAGTACCCTTACATACAGTAAACGTACCGGTTAAAGCAGAGGCCGCTGCAGTTTCGGGGGATACGAGATAGACTTGCGCGGACTTCGTACCGGAACGACCTTCGAAGTTTCGGTTGTTCGTACGAAGCGAAACCGCGTTCGTCGCCGGAGACATGTGCGCGCCGATACAGAAGCCGCAAGCATTCTCGAGAATACGGCAACCGGCCTTGATGAGAATCGCGAGGGAGCCGTCCACAGCAAGCATATTTACGACCTGACGAGAACCGCAGGCGATACCGACTTCCACATCCTCAGCTACGTGCTTACCCTTCAAAATCTGCGCGACGGTTTTGATGTCGCGATATGAAGAGTTCGTGCAAGAACCGATCATGATCTGGCCGACTTTCGTTCCAGCCATCGAAGCGACAGTAACGATATTACCGGGGCTGTGAGGAGCGGCGGCAAGCGGCTCGAGCTTAGACAAATCGATCGTAAAAACATCGTCATACGCGGCGTCTTCATCAGCTACGATGAGTTTAAAGTCTTTCGCGCGTCCCTGAGCGGCTAGGAACTGCTTCGTCACTTCATCGGAAGGGAAGACCGACGTCGTAACACCAAGTTCAGCACCCATATTCGTAATCGTCGCGCGAGAAGGAACGTCGAGGGTTTTGACACCGGGGCCGAAGTATTCGAAAATCCAACCGACGTTACCCTTAGTACCGAACTTTTCAAGAACCTTGAGAATCACGTCCTTCGCGCTGACGCCCTTCTTGAGCTTGCCCTTAAGCTCGATACCGCGAACTTTCGGCGTCGGAATATGAAAAGCTCCGCCGGCCATCGCGACCGCAATATCGATACCGCCCGCTCCGATCGCGATCTGACCGATGCCGCCACCGGTAGGCGTATGGGAGTCGGAACCGAGAAGCGTGGTGCCGGGCTTTCCGAAACGCTCGAGGTGAAGCTGATGGCAAATACCGTTACCCGCTTTCGAGTAGATGATGCCGTACTTCTTGGCGATCGAAGCGAGAAAATCGTGATCATCGGCGTTTTCGAAACCGATTTGAACGGTATTATGATCGACGTAGGAAACTGCGAGCTCGTTCTTAACATGAGCTACTCCCATCGACTCGAACTGCAAATACGCCATCGTACCCGTCGCGTCCTGAGTCAGCGTTTGGTCGATCTTAATGCCGAGTTCAGCGTCCTTCTTCGGATCGCCTTCCACTAAATGCGCGGACAAAATCTTTTCAACTACGTTCATGTCATTCCCTCTTAAACTGCCGCGATATTAAGATCGCGAAGCGTGATTCGACCATCATATAGCGCCTTACCGACAATCGCGGCACGCAAATTATCTCGTTCAAGCGCCTTCAAGTTCTCGATATCGTAAGTCGAAGCTACTCCGCCGGAGGCTGTTATCAAGCACCCGGGAGCCGCGTCGCAAATAGACGCCATCTGGGTTAAGTTAGGTCCCTTAAGCATACCGTCGGTAGCGGTATCGGTGTAAATGATCGTTTTCACACCACACTGCTCAACGGCTTTCGCGAGCTCGGTTGCGAGCACTTTCGTGGTCGTTACCCAACCGCGCGTCTGCACCAATCCATCACGAGCGTCGATTCCGACCGCGATCTTATCCCCCCAAATCTCAACCGCACTGGTAAGGAAACGAGGATCTTCGAGCGCAGCGGATCCAATAATCGCGCGAGCGGCTCCGGCTTCAAGTACGGCTCCTACCGATTCGAAATCGCGCAGCCCTCCGCCCACTTCAACGGGACCACCGAAGGCCTTGATTATCCGTTCGATGACCTCGGCATGCCTAGGCTTACCGTCGAAAGCGCCGTCCAAGTCGACGACATGAAGCTCGCGACCTCCTTGCTCGGCCCAATCGCGAGCCTGTTCGGCAGGGTCGTTCCCATAAATCGTAACTTCGTCGATACGTCCCTGACGAAGACGGACGCATTTGCCACCCTTCAAATCAATAGCGGGCAAGATAATCATATCACACCTTTCGACGAAGGAACACCTTTCTCCAAAGGATCGATCGTCTTAGCTTGACGTATCGCGCGGGCAAAGCTCTTGAAGAAACCCTCGCAGACGTGATGAGCTTCATCGCCATAAATCTGACGAAGATGAATATTGGCCTTAGCCTCGACGGAAACGGCGCGGAAGAATTCCTCGACGAGCTTGACTTCGAAATCCTTGACCATCATGTGTTTCATCGGGGAAATCATGACAAGATAAGGACGGCCTCCCAAATCGAGCGAAGTCTCGCACAAGGTTTCATCCATCGGGATCGACGCGAAGCCATAGCGAGTAAGACCTTTACGATCTCCTAACGCCTCGTTAAGCGCTTTCCCCAAAACGAGACCCACGTCCTCTACCGTATGGTGATAATCGACATCAAGGTCACCGATCGCTTTGATGTTCAAATCGATTAAGGCGTGCTTCTTAAGCAACTCGAGCATGTGATTGAAAAAGCCGATACCCGTATCGATAACGCCTTCTCCCGACCCGTCCAAATCAAGCTCAAGAGCAATCTTCGTCTCTTTCGTTTCTCTCGTAATCGACGCTTTTCTCATGAACGCACCCTCCTTAAATAAAACCAGCGGCAAGAAGTTTATCCTCGGTCAAACCGCTCGACTTCGCAGTCTTGGCGATATACTTACCGACGATATCACCTTCCAAATTCACCATTTCACCGACCTTCTTCAAACCGAGCGTCGTCTCCTTCGCCGTGGTAGGTATAATATCGACTCCGAGATAATCGTCTCCGATAGCGGAAATCGTAAGACTCACGCCATCGATCGTTATCGAGCCTTTCAGAACGCTCTGAGCGGCAAGAACGCGCCCGCATCTGACGCGGAGCTGGAAGTCGCGCCCTTTCGGAATCTTATCGATGATCTTTCCACGCGTATCGACATGTCCCTGGACGATATGTCCGCCCATCGCATCTCCGGATCGCAAAGCTCGTTCGAGATTGACCTTAGCGCCTGGTACAAGTTCTCCCAAACCTGTGCGCGACTCCGTCTCACGCAAGACATCCGCAGTAAAACGAGTCGCGTCAAATTTGACGACGGTTAAGCAGACCCCATTAACCGCGACAGACTCGCCCTCTTCAAGAGGACGAGTCCACGGGGTGAATCCGATTTCGAGTACGAGGCCGGAGCCTCTTGAAACTCGTTTAACGGTTCCGATCTTCTGGATAAGACCGGTAAACACGTTACTTGGGCTCTTCGGTCTTTTCGACCTCAAATTCAGGACGCTTACCGCGATACCACCAGATCATAATCGGGGTCGCGATGAAGATCGAGGAATACGTACCCGAAACAACGCCGATAAGCATCGCAAAGGCAAAATCGAAGATCGAGCCGTCGCCGAACGCGAAGAGCGCGAAGACCGCGAAGAAGGTCGTGACCGACGTGATGACCGTACGCGAGAGGCACTGGTTGATCGCGATATTGCAGAGTTCGATGAACGGAGTCTTCGCATCGTGACGAAGCTTTTCACGAATACGATCGAAGACGACGATCGTGTCGTTGATCGAGTAACCGACGATCGTGAGAAGCGCCGTGACGACAATCAACGAGACCTGACGACCGCAGATCGAATAAAGGCCGAGAGTAATCAAAGCGTCGTGAGCAAGCGCGACGAGACCGCCGAGACCGAAGCCGAATTCGAAGCGGAAGCCGACATAAACGAGAATCGCGATGAGCGAGAAAAGAACCGCATAAGTTCCGCTCTTCTTGAGGTCAGCACCGATCATCGAGCCGACTTCGTCAACGGAAGCAACGGAGAACTTCGCCTCAGGGAACTTCTCGTTCAAGGTCTTCGTCACGAACGCGCCGACGTCCTTACCTTCGAGCGACTTACCCTTCTCGGTTTCAGCGGTTTCGCCGGTCTTGACGAGGAGCGTACGCGAGCCGACGCCTTCCTGATACTGAATAATCGCCGCGTTATCGAAGTCCTTCAAAGCTCCGCGGATATTCTTAACCTCGGGCTTCTGATCCTGAGCCATGTTGTAGACGATCGAGGTACCACCCGTCAAATCGACCGCAAGAACCGAGGCTTTGTTGACGCCGAGACGAATCGCGAAGACGATGAGCGTAAGCGCGATGATCGCGAAAGATCCCCCGACCGTGAACTTCGTCCACTTCATGAAGTCGAACTTCGGAGTCTTGAAGAGCTGCATCATCTTGAACGGCTTCGTCGAGCTACCGTCGACGACATGGTCGAGGATAAGGCGAGTGACGACGACCGCAGTGAACATAGAGATGACGACGCCGGCGGTAAGCGTAATCGCGAAGCCGCGAACAGGACCCGTGCCGACAACGAAGAGGATGATGCCCGTAATGATCGTGGTCAAGTTCGAGTCGAAAATCGCGGTGAAGGCGCGGCCGTAGCCGTTCTTGATCGCGGTACCCGCGGCTCGACCGGCGGCGAACTCTTCGCGAATGCGCTCGAAGATAAGAACATTAGCATCAACGGCCATGCCTAGAGAGAGGACGAGACCGGCGATACCGGGCATCGTGAGAACGGGGAGCTGCATCGAGCCGCCGCCGCCCATCGAGGGGTCGTGAGCGAAAACGCCGAGAATGTTAGCACAAAGAACGAGCGCAGTCGGCAAAAGCGCGACGTCAAGGAAGAGCGCGACGTCAGCGACGAGACCCGTGTACCAATAATAAACGAACATGAAGATCGCGACAAGCAGGAAGCCCAACGTCGCTGCGATAACACCGGCGTGAATAGCATCTTCACCGACCGTCGGAGCAACCGATGTCTCCGCGAGAATCTTCATCGGAGCAGGCAAGGCACCGGCGTTAAGCTCATTAGCGAGCTTTTGAGCTTCAGCAGCCGTGAAGTGGCCGGTGATTTCACCGCGCGAACCGATTTCGCTATTGATGACCGGAGCGGAAATGAGCGTATCATCAAGGATGATAGCGAGCTGACGGCCACGATCGGTAGGATTCTTAGGCCCGTGAGCCTTGTAGTTGCGCGTCAAAGTCGAGAACTTACGACCGCCTTCGGACGAAAGCGAGAAGCCGATCGAGAGCTGACCCGTAGTAGGATCGCGCTGAACCGCGGCGGACTCGAGGTCTTCGCCGGTAACCCGAGGCTCAGTCGTGCGAGCGACGAAATTAGGAACATAAACGCCCTTGCCGTTTTCTTCAAGCATGAAGCTATAGCGAGCATCCGGAACTTCAAACGCGGCAAGACGAGCGGCGTAGCCCGGAGTCTTGGAGACTTCCGCGAAGTTCGCAGCGCGCTTATAACCGCTACCGGACTTCTCATAACCCTCGGGAGCGACTTCCTTCGAAAGGAGCTTCGAGACGAGCTGGTCATTCTTCGGGTGGGTCAAACGGAACTCGAGGAACGCGGCGGACTGAAGATTCGCCTTCGCGGCCTTACGAACGTTTTCATCCGCGCCGGGAAGCTGAACGAGAAGACGATGATCCTTCATTCCCTGAATAACAGGTTCGTTCGTGCCCATCGCGTCAACGCGACGACGGATAACCTGAATGATGCGGTCATCACAACCCTGAAGCGTATCGTCGATCTTGCGCTGAACGGCCTCGGGATTGTCGACGAGGGCGGGGTCCTCCGCGATAATCGACTCGGCAAGCTTCTCCGTATCCACGCCGAGCGTGAACGAAGTGCCGCCGTTCAAGTCAAGACCAAGACGAATCTTTTCCTTCGGGGGATTACAAACATAAATGGAGACAGCCGCGATCAAAGCGAGCGTGAGCCACTTCCAGATATTATTACGGACTACGGAATCCTTTGCCATTTTGATTTTCCTATTTTAGCCAGTTATGGTTATTTCAGTAAATTATATCAAATCCGTCTTTTCAAGTCCAGCATGACGGCTTTCTTTTTCAATGTCTCTCGTTTGTCATAAAGCGCCTTACCGCGACAAACTCCAAGTTCGACTTTAACTCGACCACGCTTCAAATAAAGCTTCAGCGGTATCAGCGTTAAGCCCTTCGCCTCGGTTTTCATTTTCAATTCGAGGACTTCTTTCGCATGCACGAGTAATTTGCGATTACGCTTCGGGTCATGATTGAAACGATTCCCGAACGCGTAAACCGGGATATTCATCCCTACCAACCAGAGCTCACCACCGAGGACAGCTCCATATGAGCCGGCAAGCGAGGCCTCGCCGTGACGAACGACTTTGACCTCGGTGCCGAATAGTTCTATACCGCACTCGAGAGTTTCGAGTACGGTATAGTCATGACGGGCCTTTCGGTTTTCCGTCAGCATCGCTTTAGTCGGCGAAGAGCGTATTGACGTTCATCGACTGCGCGGCCGACCATTTCGTCTTAGCCTCTTCGGCCTTGGCGATCGCGTCGAAGTCGACTTCGGCGATGAGCTTGCCCTCGGCGACTTCGCGGAGCGCGATATCGCACTTATCCTCATCAAGCGACTGAGGACGGACAAGCGGCTTCGCTCCATTGATAAGTTCGCGCTCACGCTTGGAAATGAGATTCACCAAGACGGGAACGGAAGGAATCTTTTCATGTGCCGCTTTCAAAAGCTTGGAGTCCATGATCAATTTCCTTTCTTAAGCGTTAGCCTTATCGAGTTCAGCCATCGCGGCCTTGCGCGAGAGCTTAATACGACCGCGATCATCGACATCGAGGCACTTGACCTTGATAATGTCACCGACCTTGCAGACGCCTTCCATCGACTTAAGGAACTTGTCGGAGAATTCGCTGATGTGGCAGAGGCCGTCCATACCGGGGAGAATTTCGACGAACGCGCCGAAGTCCTTGATGCCGGTGACCTTGCCTTCGTAGATCTTGCCGGGTTCGGCGACGGCCGAAACCATACCGACTTCGCGCTTCGCCGCTTCCATCGATTCGGCGTTGTTGGCGAAAATCGAGACCTTACCATCATCATCGATGTCGATCTGAGCGCCGGTCTTTTCAACGATGGCGCGGATGTTCGAACCGCCGGGACCGATGAGCGCGCCGATCTTGTCAACGGGAATCTGCATCTCTTCGATACGCGGAGCATACTGGTTGAGCTCGGCGCGAGGAGCGGGGATGACGGTTTCCATGAAGTCGATGATCTTAAGACGCGCGTCGTGAGCGGCCTTGACGGCGCCTTCGACGAGGTCCCAAGTAAGACCGCGGAGCTTGAGGTCGACCTGGAAGCCGGTGATACCCTTCTTCGTACCGCCGACCTTGAAGTCCATATCGCCGCAGTGGTCTTCGGCGCCGAGGATATCGGTAACGAGAACCTTCTGGGACTGATCGTCGTTCGTGAAAAGGCCGATCGAGATACCCGCGACCGTACGCTTCAGCGGCACGCCCGCGTCCATAAGCGCGAGACAGCCGTTGCAGATCGAAGCCATCGACGAGGAGCCGTTCGAGCCCATGATTTCGGAAACGACGCGAATCGAATACGGGAAATCATCGGGAAGAACCTCCGCGATCGAACGCTCGGCGAGAGCGCCATGACCGATCTCACGACGGCCGGTCGAGCCGAGACGGCCGACTTCGCCCGTGCAGTAAGGCGGGAAGTTGTAGTGAAGCATGAAGCGGGTCGAGGTGTCGCCTCCCGTGACCGAGTCGAGATCCTGCGCATCCTTCTTCGTGCCGAGCGTAACCGTCGCGAACGACTGAGTTTCGCCGCGCGAGAAGATCGCCGAGCCGTGAAGACGCGGGAGAACGCCGACCTGAGCGGCGAGCGGACGGATCTCGTGCTGAGCGCGACCGTCGATACGCTTACCGTGGACGAGAACGTTCTTGCGAACGGTTTCGATTTCGAGAGCGTCGAAGAGGTGGACGAACTTGACGGCATCGATTTCAGGCCACTTTTCGGAAACCTTCTTGAGGAGGTCTTCCTTGATCGCCGAAACCTTACCCTGGCGCTCGAGCTTACCCTTGATGAGAAGCGCGGCAGCGAGAGCTTCGCCGCCTTCGGCGCGGATGAAGTCCATCTGATCCTGAGGCTGCGGGACGTCGACGATAACCTTGTCGGGCTTGCCGAGAGCGCGGCGCATTTCGATCTGGAGGTCGATGATTTTCTCGACTTCTTCATGAGCGCGCTTGAGAGCCGCGATGAAGTCTTCGTCGGAGATTTCCGAGGCGCTACCTTCCATCATGAGGAACTTGCCGCGGATACCGGCATAAAGGAGGTCGATATCGCTCTTCGCCTTCTGCTCATGAGTCGGGTTGATGACCCACTCGCCATCGACACGACCGATACGAACGCAGCCGATCGGACCCATGAACGGGATGTCGGAGATGTGGAGCGCGGCGGAAGCGGCGTTAACCGCGAGGAAGTCAGCTTCGCGCGTGCCATCCGACTGGATGAGCGTGCCGTTGACCTGAACATCGTTATAGTAGCCATCCGGGAAGAGAGGACGAATCGGACGGTCGCACATACGCGCCGTCAAGATTTCCTTCGACGTGGGACGAGCTTCACGCTTGAAGAAACCGCCCGGGAACTTACCCGCGGCATAGAACTTCTCGC
>JAKSOZ010000026.1 GCA_024405265.1 Kiritimatiellia bacterium
ATATATTTAGAACACAATCGTTAATACCTCAAGGTGTTGTTATGAAGAAAATTGTAGCATTTGTATTTGCCGCGCTCATTGCGTCGGGCGCATTTGGTTCCGACAGTAAAGAACGTCGGACCGTATGGATTGATGGCTTTGGTTGGGAGTATGTTGTTGAAGATGGTAAAGCTGTTATTATAGGTTGCAACGATGATTCAAGCCCTGTTGGATATGTGAATGTTCCATCAACTCTTCAGGGATGGATTGTCTCAACAATTCGAGGCGGTGTTTTTCAAGGGAAATCAATCAAAGAGGTGTCTATACCTTCGGGTGTAGCACTTGAGTTCGGCACCGGAATGGAGTTTGACAGGGTTGGAGGTGTGTTTCAGAATTGTACATCTCTTCAAAAGGTGGTGCTACAAAAGGGGGTGATGACGATAGGCGCTTATGCTTTCAGAGGTTGTACATCACTAACGTCGGTAGAGTTTCCGGAAAACATGGCACAAATTGGAGATGGTGCGTTTTCTAATTGTAGCGCACTTACGACAGTATCGTTGCCTGAGGGGTTGTACGAGATCGGGAATGGGGCGTTTTCTGACTGCACATCACTTCAGATGGTGACGATACCATCGACTGTTGTTTTTTCGGGAGAGGGTATATTTGAGCGTTGTACCTCGCTTGAGAAGGTAATACTTACGGAAGGACTGAGGTATATTGGTAAGCGTTGGTTTGATAGGTGTTATTCGCTTCAGGAAGTGAACATTCCGTCTAGCGTAACGAGTATAGAATATGAGGCTTTCTGGTGCTGTTACTCACTTAAGACGGTTACTTTGAAAGAAGGATTGACTAGGATTGGTGAAGAGACATTTGTTGGGTGCGCCGCGCTTGAAAGTGTGACAATTCCTGTGAGTGTGAAGCAAATTGAAAGATTGGCTTTCGCTGGCTGTGATTTGCTTAAGACATGTGGGGATCTTTCGGGCGTGGAAATAATTGGGGATTCTGCGTTTATGGGTTGTAGCGCGCTAGATTCCGAAATGGATCTGTCGAGTGTGACTACGCTCGGCGAAACTGCGTTTTATATGTGTCATTCGCTTCGGATGGTAAAGTTCAAGGAAGGATTAATAACGATTGGTGGGTGGGCTTTTGGTTATTGCGAATCTCTTGAGTCTGTGACGATTCCGTCAAGCGTTCAGATAATTGGTGATTCTGCTTTCAATGCTTGCGCTTTGATTAAGTCGGTGACAATTCCGGCAAGCGTTCAGGCAATTGGGGAAGGTGCTTTTATGGATTGCACTTCGCTTGAATCTATGATGATTCAGGATGGCGTAAAGACGATTGGCAAATATGCTTTCTGCAACACGTCTCTTCGTTCACTTATTATTCCTGATAGTGTGACGGAGATTGGAGAAGGCGCATTCGGCTGTACCTTGCTGGAATCAGTGGTACTTCCGAAAGGACTTAAGACAATTGAGCCTTTTTTGTTTACGGGCTGCGAATCGCTTCAGGCTGTGACGATCCCTTCAGATGTGATTTCGATTGGTGATTGGGCATTTTTCGATTGCAGTTCGCTCACATCGGTGGTTGTCCCGTCAAGTGTAATAGAGATTGGGGAGGAGGCGTTTGGCGAATGCAGCTCGTTAAAGACGGTTTATGTTGATGGAGGTGATAAGCAACGGGTTAAAGAGCTTATGCGTGGGAAAGGTGTAGATGTCGATACATTGACCTTTGTCGAGCGTACGAACGTCGGGCCGTCTATTGAAGGTGATACAGGTGCGCAAGTGACGGGTGATGCGGATAGTGGTTTTGTCGTTAAGCCGAGCGAGGGGACGAAGGATGTCGTGATTACGATTCCGAAAGGTGTTGCCGCGGAGAAAGTGACGGTTGAGGTTTCGCCTTCGGTACAAACCGTTAAGGCAAAAGGCGCGAGGATCAAGATTGTGAAGGGTGGGGTGGATATCACGAACTATCTTTCGATTCCTATCGCGGATACGAACGGGGTTGTCAACCTATCCGCGGCAGTCGTAAAGGAAGAGATTGTGAAAGAAGCGCTCGATCCGGAACAGGGTGCGGAAATTGAACTTTCTTCCGAGGAGCCGACGCTAACTACGGCTGAAACCAAGCCCGGCCTTACCTACACCCTCGTTGAAGGCACGACGCTCGAATCGATGGCAAACGGCGACTCTACGGTTGGTGACGGTCAACCTTGGTCACCGAATATCACGGTAAAGGGCGGCAATAGCGGCTTCTATACGATTAAAGTAACGAAGTAAGCGGCTAGTCGCCTCCTATCGTCTTGGGACGAGATAAACTGCCGCGATATGCGGCAAGCCGCGCATTTGGCGCGGCGCAAGGCGAATAAAAGAAAAGTTGAAGCGAGCACATGTTTGTTGACGCTCGGTGATTTCGGTTGATGAAGCGTTTCGCTCAGTCGTCGACAAACATGAAGGAGAAGTATTCGTAGACCTAACAATTTGCCGCGCGAGCGTTCGACTGGTGATCGCTCTCAAGCTTTTCTTTTATTCGCCGTTTAAATACTAATGCTTTATTGCGGCGTTTCGAACCAGCCCAATATTTTCCATAAAATACTGGAAACATGGTCAGACCATCACCCCAGCATTTTATGGAAAACTTTTGAGTTTGAATTCGCCCCGCCGAAGGCGGTTCAGGCTGGAGGGGGACGGAGCGGCGAGTAGCCGGAATCGTGAAACGATTCAGCGAGTAAAGCTACTCGCCGCTTCGTCCCCCGTAAGCCTCTAGCCTAGAATCGACGCTGAGCTCGAACAAATAAGCGCGATTAGAGTGCTTGCGCTTTCGCGGTAGATATAGTATAATACGCGGCAATTTTTTACTAGAAAGGGAAAGAAATGAATCGTAAATCGATTGTTTTGTTTGTAATGACCGCGCTCAGCTGCGGAGTTTTCGCGCAGGAAGCGGCTACTGAAGAGGAGAAGGGGTCGTTCGAGACGCCGAGCTTCGTTTCGGGCGAGTTCGGTCTCAGCTTGGAGTCGAAATACCTCCGCTACGGCTTGCCGCTCAATAACGAACCGATGTATATGCCTACG
Organism: Kiritimatiellia bacterium; assembly: GCA_024405265.1. Lineage (GTDB taxonomy): Bacteria > Verrucomicrobiota > Kiritimatiellia > RFP12 > UBA1067 > UBA1067. The sequence goes on from JAKSOZ010000026.1 coordinate 3,045, forward strand.
GCCGAGGTCACGTTCTTCGATTTCTTGTTCATCGGCGTCGAGGCGATCGGCGACGTCACCAAGTACGGTAAGAAAGTTCAGAAGCTTTATCATGAAGACGATGAGTATAGCCCCTATCGTAATCGCCGCGGGGTCATCACCGAACTCGATCCCTATTTCGGCTTCACTCACTCGTTCTCGCCGGATGAATTCGAATGGCTTCCTACGACGGTTGAAGTCTCGATCGATTGGTGCTATGAGCGTTCGTTCGTCGCCGAGAAGGCCTATGTTCAGGAAGAAACCGGCCATAACCACGAAGATTCGCAGTTCATCGATCTTGAAATCGCGCTCCCCGATCTTTGGCTCGAGCCCAAGTTCTGGATGGAACGTGATATCTACCGCGATAACGGTACGTATTTGAACTTCGAACTCGGTCATACCTTCGCGATTATCGATTCCGAAAGCGAAGATGAAGACGCCGAGCCTACGGTCGGTCTTCGTCTCAGCGCGGCGCAAAGCTGGGGTGATAAGAAGCGCGTCGCTTACTACACCGAGTCCTCGCATGCCGGTCTCATGGATACCGTGCTCAAAGCCGAGCTTACTTGGAATATTTGCGATAACTTCGCCGTCTCTTGCTACGCGCTTTATTCGGACTTCATCTTCGATCGTAAGATGCGCCACCTCGCTCGCGAGTACGAAGAAACCGGCAAGTGGGACGAGAGCTATAACTTCCTCGGCGGCGTAGCTGCGAAGTTCAGCTTCTGATTGCCCATCAAAGAGGATTTTGATATAATATCCTCATAGATGACGGAGCAACATGAGCAATATTCGGCGGCGAACAAACTCATCGCCGCCTCCAAGCGAATTCTTATTTCGGGTCACTTAAGCCCGGACGGGGATTCGCTCGGTTCCATGATCGCGCTCGCCAAGCTTTTGAAAGCTGCGGGCTTCGATGCCGTCGCTACTGCCGACTTGAACGCGCTCGGGAAGCCCGGCTTCCTTTCGGGAGTCGAAGATATCATCCCGCTTCGCAAGCTCAAAGCTGCCGCGCGTAAGCGCCGCGGATCCAACACGTTCGATCTTTTCATCGCCGTTGATTGCGGAGCGTATGAGCGCATGCCTAATGAAGTTCGCCCTATCGCCGAGAAACTTCCGAAAATTTGTTTCGATCATCACGTCACGAATACGCAGTTCGGCGATGTTTCGATCGTCGATTCGAGCGCGTCCTCTACCGGCGAAATCATTTGGAGATTCGCGAAGTGGAACGAGTGGAAGCTCGATAACGCGATCGCCGAAGCGCTTTGGGTGGCGATGATTACCGATTCCGGTCGTTTCGCGTACGATTCGACCACGCCCTCGACGTTAAGAGCGGCCGGTGACCTTTTGAAGTACAAGGTTCGCACTGCGCTTATCAACGATATCATTTACGGGAATTTCTCGAAGAAGGCGATTGAGCTTAAGCGCATAGCCTGGAGAAGCCTCCATATCTGGAAGAACAGTAAGGTCGCCGAAGTTACGCTTACGCGTGATGATTTTCGGTCGGTCCGCGGCACTAAGGCCGACGCGGAGGATATTATCGAGATTCCTCGCTCGGTCGCCAAGAATGAAATCGCGCTCTTCTTCTATCAAATTCCCGATCGTACCAAGGAGACACGTTGTTCGATCCGTACGCGCGGAGACTGGGACGCGACGGTTCTCGCGGGTAAGTTCGGCGGCGGCGGACATGTCAAGGCCGCCGGTTGTACGATCAAATCGAATATGTCGGTTGCCAAGCGTCAAATGCGCGCGGCGGTTCGTGATATGCTTAAAAAAGCCTGAGAAGAGCTGAAAAATGAAGAAAATCTTGATCCTTACCGATGGCAAGGCGGGTCACGAGAACCAGTCGAAGGCCCTCGTACGCCAGTTAGGCTGTGAAGCGGAAGTCAAAGAAGTCCACTTCAAGAGTAAAATCGCGAAGAGTTTGTCGTATCTCTTCGATCATCTGAATATTCATACGACGAGCCTCTTGAACTTCGTTTCTTGTCCGTTTTGCCATAAAGACGAGTATTCGGCTATCGTCGGCGCAGGCTCGGGGACTTTCTACGCGGTCAAGACGCTCGCGAAAGCTTTCGGTCTCAAAGGCGCGGTCATTCTGTATCCGCGTGGCTACAAACTTTCGACGTTCGACTGCATCCTCGCTCCTGCGTTCGATCGTCCGAAGAAGCTTGAAAACGTAATTGAAATCCCGGCCAATCTCGTCGCGAATGACGAGGAGTTTTATAAAAATGGAACTGCGGCGTTTTTGGAGCGTTATACTCCGAAGAAAGAAGCCGTCGCGGTTATCGTAGGAGGACCGAACAAGTGCTCGACGATGACGGCGGATTGGATGAAAAGCGAGCTCGATAAGCTTTTCAAGGAGAATGAAGAGAAGGAATTCTGGGTTACGACTTCGCGCCGTACTCCGCTCGACGTCGAAACGGTAATCGACGCGTATCCTTTCGCTTACAAACTCATCTTCTCGCGTGAAAAGTTCAATCCGATTCCCGCGTTCGTGAGCCTCGCCAAGAAGCTTTACGTCTCGGCGGAATCGACCGGCATGCTCTCGGAAGCCTGCACTTTCGGCACGGCCGAAGTCGAAGCGCTCGACAATCTGAATCCGGGTCCGCATAAGTTCCGTCACTTCGTCGATCTTTTGCGCGAAGGCGGATACCTCGGAGGCGCGAAGAAAATCGACCTCGAAAAAGAATTCGCGAAAGCGAAGGAATTGTTGAAAGTATGAGAAGTCGGCGACTCGCCTTCTTTTCGTTTCTGATATCACTTCCGACGATCCTGCTCGTGAGCGCAGGATCGTTTTTCGTTTTCACTGAAATACCGAGGCTTCAAAAGGCCGAGCCTCGTCGAATCGGCATGGTCTATCGATCATTGGCCGAAGAGTTGGCGGATAATGAGGAGCTGGCGGAATATCGAGGACCGCGCCGAAAGGGATGGCGTCAGCGCGGCAAAATCGATGGCAGGCCTTGGGGGTATGTTACCCAAGACGGACAAAGCACGATTTACCTTTCGAGAGCGGACGGAGAGTTCCTCGCTCGAAATGTCGCCGAAGAACGAGAAATCGATTATGTTCTTATCGCGGCGATTCTCGGCTCGATCGCGGCGATTTTGTTGATAGGTCTTACCGCGCTCGCGGTTTTCGGTTTCGTTCGTTATTGGCGGGAACGCGATGATTTTCTCGCGGCGGTCGCACATGATCTGGCGACGCCGCTTGTTGGAATGCGCCGATTTATCGGACAAGATGACGAAATCGTGAAAGAGCTTAACGAGCGAATGCTCAGGCTCGTCGGAAACCTCAAGGACTTCTTGAAATTGGGAGGTAAGCGTCGCGAGCCGGAAAAGATGATGTTCGATCTCGTTAAAGCGTATGAAGAAGCGTATCGGCTTAACGCGGAAGATTTCCGAGACTTGTTTGACGGAGAAGACGTGAAGAAGATCGGATCCGAAAAAGCTTTGATCGTCGAGGCCGATGAGACGATGACCATTCAGATTCTCTGGAACTTGCTTACTAACGATCTCAAATATGCCGCGCCTTTCGGAAGAATCGAGGCTCATTTCGAGCGAGACGGAGTATATGCCGACTTTAAGCTCGTTGACTTCGGACCCGGCATGACTCGTTATCAGCGTCATCGCGCTTTCGATCGCTACTATCGCGCTCAATCGGCGATAAAGGGCGGAAAGGGCGGCTTCGGCATCGGACTCGCTACCGCTCGGGAATTCGCGAGGGCGATGGGCGGAGATTTGACGGTTGAAGAAAATCGACCCAGCGGATGTATTTTTACGTTAAAGCTCCCACTTTCGGGAGAGAATATGATATAATACGTTCATTATGGCACAGGAAATGAATGAATATCGTGAGCAGCGCCTGAATTCGATGGCCGCGCTCAAGGAAATGGGCTTCGAGCCCTATGGTTTCAAGTACGATCACACCGACCTTAAGGTCGTGCGAGAGACGTTCGAAGAAGGTAAGTCGGTTCGCGTCGCCGGGCGCCTTTTGATGATTCGTCGCATGGGTAAGATGAATTTCGCGACGATGAACGACGGCACCGATAAGTTCCAGCTTATTTTCAAACGTGACGAGCTCTCGGAAACGATGTTCGCCGGCTTCAAGCAGCTTAATTTGGGCGATATCATCGGCGTGGAAGGAACGCTTTTCACGACTCAGAAGGGTGAAAAATCGGTTGTCGTTAAGGAGTGGGCGCTTCTCGCGAAGGCTCTCGAGCAGCCGCCGGAAAAGTTCCACGGTCTCGCCGATCAGGAAGAGTGCTATCGTCGTCGTTACGTCGATCTCATGACGAACGACGAGTCGCGCAATCGCTTCTTCACGCGCTCGAAGCTCCTTCAGGAAATCCGCAAGTATCTCTGGGGTAAGGGCTTCGTCGAAGTCGAAACTCCGATTCTTCAGAATCAGGCCGGCGGCGCCGCGGCGAAGCCGTTCTATTCTCACTTCAACGCGCTCGATCAGGACTGCGTCATGCGTATCGCTCCCGAGCTTTACTTGAAGCGCTTACTTGTCGGCGGTATGAACAAGGTTTTCGAGCTCGGCAAGGACTTCCGTAACGAAGGTATCGACCGTACTCACAACCCCGAGTTCACCGTTTGCGAAATCTACGAAGCGTATGGCGACAGGACTTCGATGGAGGCGATTATGGAAGGCCTCCTTCCTCACCTCTGCGATACGGTTATCGGTAAGCGCGTAATCGAATACGGAGAGAAGAAGATCCCGATCGATTTCAATCCTCCTTATCGCCGCGTCGCTTACCACGATCTCGTGAAGGAGCTTATGGGCGAAGATTGGTTCACGCTTCCTTTCGAGACTCAGCTCGCGAAGGCGAAAGCGAAGGCTAAGGAAACGGATACGAATCTCGAGCTCGACGGCGTCACGACCGAGCTTATGCTTACTCACGAGGTCTACGATAAGCTCATCGAAAAGAACTTGATGCAGCCGACGTTCGTCTGTCGTCTTCCCCATGAATTCGTTCCGCTCGCGAAGGCCTGTAAGGACGATCCCAGCCTCGTCGATGTCTTCGAATTCGTCGTCGCCGGACGTGAACTTTGCCCCGGTTATACCGAACAGAACGATCCTCTCGAACAGCGCAAGGCGCTCGAACATCAGGCCGGTGAAGATACCGAGAAGATCGACGAAGACTTCATCAGCGCGCTCGAGTGCGGTATGCCGCCTACGGGTGGTCTCGGCTTCGGAGTCGATCGTCTCGTCATGTTCTTGACGGGCTGCGATTCGATTCGTGATGTGGTGTTGTTCCCTCAGCTCAAGAAGATGTGAAAATGGCGGACGGTGACTATGAACGACGCGATAAAAGATTGGCTGAACTCGCAAGACTCGAAGGAATACTTCGAGCTCGTAAAGTTTCCGTCCGTGGGGGCGGATCCGAAGCATCTCGCGGACACGACCTCAACCGCGATGTGGTTGAAGTCATGGCTCGAGAAGATCGGGGCTGAAACCGAACTCGTCACCGAAGGCTTTGCACCGCCGATTTTAGTCGGTAAGATCTCGGGCGATGAAGGTAAGCCGAGCGTTCTACTTTACGGTCACTACGATGTTCAGCCCGCCGATCCGATCGAAGAGTGGAAGACTCCGCCTTTTGAGCCGACGGTGATCGACGGTCGCGTTTACGCGCGTGGTGCTCAGGACGATAAGGGTCAGCTTTTCGCGTTCCTCTGCGGAGTGAGAGAATATATCGCTTCTCATCCGTCTCATCCGACGATCAAGTTCTGTCTTGAAGGGCAGGAGGAATCGGGATCGACGGCGCTCATTGCGCTTGCGAATGATCTGAGAAAGAAAATCGCGTCCGATCTTTTGCTTGTCTGCGATACTTCCGCCGCGAATGATTTGCGTCCTGCCATCGTCGCCGGGCTGCGCGGAGTCAGTTCGTTCACGATCCGTCTTAAAGGGCCGAATCGCGATCTTCATTCAGGCGAGTACGGCGGTATCGCGCCCAATACCGCGCAGGCGATCGCTGAACTCGTAGCCTCGTTGCACAATCCCGACGGCTCGATCGCGGTCGCCGGTTTCAAGGACGGAATAGAGCAGCCGAGCTTCGAGGAGAATCGTCTTGCGGAGTTGGGAATGGCGAGTGAAGAGGTGTTCCGCGAAGATATCGGTTGCGAGCCGGTCGGAGGACAGGTCGGCAAGACGCTCGTTCAGCGTAATTCCTTCGAGCCTACTATCGAAGTCAACGGTATTCATTCCGGATACGGTGGCCCCGGAGGCAAAACCGTCATCCCCGCTGAAGCGATCGCGAAGATATCGATGCGCCTCGTCCCCGGTCAAACTCCGAAGGGGGCGCTTGACGCTGTTCGCACTCACCTCGAAAACCACGTGCCGCGAGGCATGAAGATGACGATCGAGGACGTGAATCCCGGCGCGGGCGGTTTTCGACTCCCCGTCGCTTCGCCGATTTTCCGCCTCGCCGAAGATGTGCTTAAAGAGATGGATGCGCGAGGACCCGTCTTCCAGTGGGACGGAGCTTCGATTCCCGTCATTTCCGTAATCAAGGAAGCGACCGGCGCGGCGCCTTTGATCGTCGGTTGGGGTCAGGCCGAAGACCATATTCACTCGCCGAACGAATCGTATGGTATCAACCAATTCCTCAAGGCGAAGGAGTGGGCGATCAAGATTTTGGGGGCGCTCTAATGGCCGAGCTTAAAGAGTACGAGCTTGCCGGGATTGAAGTGATAGCCCGCGGTATCGCGATTCGCGAAGGGAAGGTTCTTCTTTGCCGCGCGAAAGGCGGCTCGTCGACTTATCTTCCGGGTGGGCATATCGAATTCGGCGAAAAAGGAGCTGAGGCTCTCGTTCGCGAAATCAAGGAAGAGATGGGTCTCGACTCGACTGCCGGCGATATGGTCGGCGTTGTCGAGAATGCCTTCATGCAGAAGGGCAAGCCTCACCAGGAAATCAATCTCGTATACGCGCTTTCTTTCGAGCCGATGATCGCGTCGATGATGCCGACGCATGCGATGGAAGACTGGATCGAATTCGAGTGGTGTGAAATCTCGCGTCTTGAAGAGAAAAATCTCCTTCCGGTAGAGATGAGAAAGCTCGTGATAAAGTGTAAGTGATAAATGATAAGTGATGGCGAGATTCTCCTTGGGTACAGATGTAAGGTCGCTCGGACTTTCAAAGATCGAGCGGTGGGATTGATCGGGCACGACCTCGCGTCGGACGAGGGGTTGTTCTTCCCGAACTGTAGTGCCATTCACACGTTCTTCATGAGCTACCCGATCGACGTTGTCTTCTTCGATAAGAATATGAAGGAAGTGAAGCGCGTGAATGGCGTGAAGCCTTGGACGTTCTGTGTTTTCGGGGGACTTAAAGCGAAACATTGTTTGGAAACGAAAACGGCGGGGGTGATCGAATGAACGTACATGAACTTATCAGCGTGATAGTCGTGATGGCGCTCGTCGTCATCGCGGCAGTTCTTTCCACTCCGAAGGGGAAGCTCCCGCTCGCGGTTCGAGGACTCGCGAAGTTGATGAAACGCGACGGGAGAGCGGCGGATGTTCCCAAGATCGAACCGGTTCCCGTTTATCGTAAGTTGATCGCTTTCGTTCTCGTCATCATCGCGCTTTTGATCGCCTGCGCTTAAAACGAATGAATGTACTCTTGCACACCTGCTGCGGTCCTTGTGCGTCCGCTTGTGTGCCGCGCTTAAAAGAAGCGGGGCATAAGGTTACGATGTTCTTCTCGAACTCGAACTTGGATTCGAAGGTGGAGTACGAGAAGCGTCTTGAAGCTGCGAAGACGCTGGCTGAACATGATGGAGTCGAGTTGATCGCGGACGAGTACGACCATGAACGTTGGCTTGAAGAAGTAGCGCGAGGGTATGAAAACTGCCGCGAGAAAGGTGAGCGTTGCGCGAGGTGTTTCCGTTTCAATCTCGCCCGAGCGGCGGAGAAAACCGCCGCGCTCAAGCTCGATGGCTTCGCGACCTCGCTTACGGTCAGCCCTCATAAAGTCAGCAAGATCATCTTTTCCGCTTGCGAGGATCCGAAATTCATGCACGAAGATTTCAAGAAAAAGGAAGGCTTCAAGCTCTCCGTCAAACGAGCGGCGGAGCTGGGGCTTTATCGTCAGAAATATTGCGGTTGCGAGTTCTCGAAAGCGGCGCAAGAGGCGAGAAAAGCGCCTAGAATCGCGCTTACCGGCGGTATCGCCTGCGGAAAGTCGCTCGTTGCGAAGATGCTCGGCGAAATGGGCGTGAAGACGATCGACGCCGACGATGTCGTTCATGAACTCATTCCGCTTGAAGAGCGCAAGCGCTTGGCGAAGATCGTTTTCAAGGATGAAAAGGCGAGGAAAGAACTTGAAGCGCGAATTCATCCGCTCGTGAAAAAGCGCCTCGACGAAGAACTCGCGAATTCGGGGAATAAAACGATTGCGATAATTCCTTTACTTTTCGAGAAGCATTGGGACGGAGAATATGATATAATATGTAGCGTCGTCTCGGATCGGGAACTGCAAATCGATCGGATGATGACGACGCGGGGCTATACCCGCGAGGAGGCTTTGGCTCGATTGGCAGCGCAAATGCCGGTTGAAGAAAAGGCCGCGAAATCCCAACATGTAATCGTCAATAATCTTGGCGTCGAAGAACTTCGCCGACAAGTGGAAGAATTCAAGGATCGATATTATGGCAGATGAATTCGATGTGTTCGCGAATGCGAATAAGCCTGCGACCAACGCTCAGCCGAGCGCGCCGAGAAAGCCTTACGTTAAAAAGCAGAACAATTATCAGCCGCGCCCTCAATATCAAAAGAAGGTCAATAATTCGCCTTTGCGCGGTTCGAACGGCGAAGAAAGCGTGAACCCGCTTTTGAACGCGCCCTTACCGACGGAGCCTAAGACGGCTCAAGAAGAAACTCAGGTCAATCCGAATCGTAATCCGGAGATGCCGGAGTATCGTCTTGCGGATATTCAGGCCTGGCCCGCGCAGATCATCGTCGATAGAATGATGCCCGGCGCCGATCCCGAAGAACTAGGTTCATATCGTAAGCACGAACTTATTTTCGCCGCGATCAGGAAGTATATCGCCTCGGGCGGCGCCGTGCTCGCTTCGGGGTGCCTTGAAATCTGCCGCGAGGGACATGGATTTCTCCGCTCCGCGAAGAACAACTTCCTCGCTTGCCCTGAGGACGTCTTCGTTACTCAGCAGCAGATTCGCCGCCACGCTCTTCGTACGGGCGACGTGATCGAAGGCCCGATTCGTGACCCGAAGGATCGCGACCGCTTCTTCTGCCTCGGGAACGTCAACACGGTTAACGGCAAGGAACCCTCGGTCGCCGCGCGTGTCGTTCACTTCGAAAACTTGACCGCGACCTTCCCGACGCGTCGTATTATCCTTGAAACGACTCCCGGCGAATTTTCGACGCGCGTCATCGATCTTTTCACGCCTATCGGTTTCGGTCAGCGCGGTCTTATCGTCGCGCCGCCGCGCGTAGGTAAGACGGTTCTTCTCCAGAAGATCGCGAACGCCATCTCGACGAATCATCCCGATGCGATTCTCATCATTCTTCTCGTCGATGAACGTCCCGAAGAAGTGACGGATATGCAGCGCAATACTCGCGCGATGGTCCTCTCTTCGACCTTCGATGAAGAGCCTCAGCATCACGTCAATGTCGCGGAGATGGTTATCGAGATGTCGAAGCGTCAGGCGGAAAACGGTAAGGACGTTATCATTCTCCTCGACTCGATCACGCGTCTCGCGCGCGCTTACAATACCGTCCAGCCTCACTCGGGTAAAATCTTGACGGGCGGCGTCGATGCGCTCGCGATGCATCGTCCGAAGCGCTTCTTCGGCGCGGCGCGCAATATCGAAGGCGGAGGCTCGCTCACGATTATCGCGACCGGTCTCGTCGAAACCGGCTCCAGAATGGATGAAGTCATCTTCGAAGAGTTCAAGGGTACGGGCAATATGGAACTCGTTCTTGATCGAGGCCTCGCCGACAAGCGTATCTTCCCGGCGATCGATATCGATAAATCCGGTACTCGTAAGGAGGACCTCCTCCTTGATCCGATGGAGCTCGAGAAGACCTGGGGACTTCGTCGTCGTCTCTCCGACGCCGGAGCGGAAAGCGCGATGAAGTCGGTCTTGAACGCGCTCAAGCGCGCTAAGTCCAATCCCGAATTCTTGCTCGCGCTCGATATCAAGAATACCGTCGGTCAGTAAAATGGGTGACATCGTAATCACCGGGGCCAGGACCCACAATCTGAAGGGGATCGATGTAACGATCCCCCGAAATTCTCTTACGGTCATTACCGGACTTTCCGGTTCCGGTAAGAGTTCGCTCGCTTTCGATACTCTTTACGCCGAAGGCCAGCGCCGATATGTGGAGTCGCTTTCCGCTTATGCGCGGCAGTTCCTCGATCAGATGCAAAAGCCCGACGTTGATAAAATCGAAGGACTCTCGCCGGCGATTTCGATCGAGCAGCATACTTCGGGAGGTAATCCTCGGTCAATCGTCGCGACGGTAACCGAGATACATGATTATCTACGTCTTCTTTACGGTTCGATCGCTAAAGCGCATTGTCCGAAATGCGGCCGCGAGGTGTCGCGGCAGAGCGCCGATCAGATCGTCGAATCGATCATGAAGCGCAAAGTCGAGGAGGGGAATAACAAGGTTATCATTTACGCTCCGGTGGTTCGTGGCAAAAAAGGGCGTCATGAGGAGACGTTGAAAGCGCTCTCTCGTCAGGGCTTCGTGCGCGTTAGGATCGACGGCAGTACCTATCTCTTGGAAGAGCTTCCGGAAATCGACAAGAAGAAGTCGCACAATATCGACGTGGTGATTGATCGACTGATGCTTCCCGCCGATAAAACGAGGCTTACCGATTCGGTAGAATTGGCGCTCAAAACGGGTAATGGACTGATGTACATGAACGACGAGGTGTTCTCGGAGCTCAATGCCTGTCCTGATTGCGGAATCTCGTTCGATGAACTCAAGCCTCGTTCCTTCTCGTTCAATTCGCCTTTCGGAGCGTGTCCGACCTGCGCGGGGTTGGGACAGCTTTATTATTTTGACGAAGATCTTGTGGTTCCGGATAAGAATCTCGCCTTGTTTGAGTGCATTCATCCTTGGCGACGCGCGGGTCATAACGCGATCATGTATTATAACGCGCTTTTGGAGCAGATCGCGATTCAATACAAGGTCGATTTGAAAACGCCTTACAAGGATCTGCCTGCTGATTTTCGCAAAGGGCTGATGCACGGCTTTAAAGAAGACCTCGTACTCCCTTGGCGAAAGGTCGATAAGCCGTTTGAGGGAGTGCTCGCGACGCTGGAGCGATATATCAATGAAGCTCCGGATGATGAAACGCGGGATAAGTGGGAGGCGTATCGTAGCTTCCGAGTTTGTCCCGATTGTCAGGGCGCGCGTTTAAGACCCGAGTCGCGAGTGGCGACGGTCGAAGGGAAGACTATCGTCGAAGTCATGGCGATGAGCATTAAAGACGCGGCCAAATTCTTCGACGGAATATCGGAAGACATTCCCGGAATGCGCGAGGTTTTGAAAGAGATCAAGCGTCGCCTTAAATTCCTTATCGACGTGGGGCTCGATTATCTCGCGCTTGATCGACGTAGCGGAACGCTCTCGGGAGGCGAGATGCAGAGAATTCGTCTCGCCACGCAAATCGGCTCGGGCTTGACCGGCGTTTTATATGTTCTCGACGAGCCGACGATCGGACTTCATCCCAGAGATAACGAGCGCTTGATCGCGACCTTGAAGGAGCTGAGAGACCGCGGCAACACGGTAGTCATCGTCGAACATGACGAAGAGATGATGCGGACCGCCGATTATATCGTCGACTTAGGTCCCGGCGCGGGACGAGAAGGCGGAGAGCTGATGTATCAAGGCGATTATAAGGGACTCCTTAAGGCGAAGTCCTTGACCGCCGATTATCTTACGGGGAGAAAGCAGGTAGCTCAGGCACTGCCTGAGCATCACGATCAGGGTAAGAAAGCGCCGCAAAAGTTCCTTACTCTCAAGGGCGCGACCTCGAATAATCTCAAGAACGTGACCGCCCATATCCCGATCGGATCTTTTACCGTCATTACGGGAGTTTCCGGCGCCGGTAAGAGTTCGCTTGTCGATGAAACTCTGAGACGACGAGAGAAGATAAAAGGGCTGGAACTTTTCGATAAGATTATAGAAATCGATCAATCTCCGATCGGCAGAACGCCGCGTTCCAATCCCGCGACCTACGTCGGTTTCTTCTCGGAAATCCGCGAACTCTTCGCGAAGACCGAAGCCGCGAAAGCGCGCGGTTATACGGCAGGGCGCTTCTCCTTCAATGTGAAGGGCGGACGATGTGAAGTGTGCTCCGGCGACGGTGTGAGAAAGCTTGAGATGAGTTTTCTGCCCGATGTTTATGTGACGTGCGAGCAATGCGGAGGCAAGCGCTTCAATTCCGAGACGTTGGAAGTCACTTTCGGCGGCAAGAATATCTCGCAAGTGTTGGAGATGACCGTCGCGGAGGCATACGAGTTCTTCGAGAAAATTCCGGGCCTCGCGAGGAAGCTCAAAACGCTCGTAGACGTGGGACTAGGGTATATCACGCTTGGACAGTCGGCCACGACCTTGTCCGGAGGCGAAGCTCAACGCATAAAACTCGCTACCGAACTTTCGAAGCGCTCGACCGGCCGGACGCTTTATCTCTTGGACGAGCCGACTACCGGCCTTCATTTCGATGACATCGCGAAGTTGATGGCGATATTGCTTAAATTGCGAGATCAGGGTAATACGGTCGTCGTGATCGAGCACAACGTCGATGTGATGCGCTCTGCGGATTGGATAATCGATATGGGTCCCGGCGGGGGCGACGCGGGCGGAAGAGTCGTGGCGGAAGGACCGATCGCGAAGATCAAGGCGGCGAGCGATTCGGTGACCGGGCGCTTCCTGTAATAACGAAATTATGATATAATATCGACTGATGACAGCGAAAACCAAAGAACCGAATATGAAGCGCCTCGCCGCGCTCGTAAAGGATATTCTCGTCGAGCTTGGAGAAGATCCGGAGCGCGAAGGGCTGAAGAAAACGCCTGAACGAGTCGCGAAAGCGATGACGTATTTGACGCGTGGTTATCGCCAGAACTTGAAGGCGGTCGTCAATAACGCGAAGTTTTCGAGCGGCACGAACCACATGGTGATTTTGAAAGACATCGAGCTATACAGCCTTTGCGAACATCATATGCTCCCATTCTACGGAAAGTGCGCCATCGGATATATTTCGAAGGGGAAGGTCCTCGGAGTGTCGAAGCTCGCGCGTATCGTCGATATGTTCGCGCGCCGTCTTCAGATTCAGGAGCGCATGACCGAAGAAATCGCGAATGCGATTATGGCCGAGACGGGCGCGGAAGGCGTCGGCGTGGTCATTACCGCGAAGCATCTTTGCATGATGATGCGCGGCGTCGAAAAGCAGAATAGCGAAATGACCACCTCCGCTATTCTCGGTTCGTTCCGATCCGACGAAAAGGTCCGGCAGGAATTTCTTTCGCTTATCAAGTAAGATTTAAAGGAAAAGAAACATGAAATACGATAAGAATCATGCTCTTCTCGAGTGCGCCATCCCCGGTGTTCCTCATAAGAGCGGTAAAGTTCGCGACGTTTTCGACCTCGGTGATAAGCTCCTTATGGTTGTGACTGACCGTATCAGCGCGTTCGACGTCATTCTCCCTTCGGGCGTCCCGGATAAAGGCAAGGTCCTTAACCAGCTTTCGCTTTTCTGGATGGAATTCTTCGGAATGAAGAATCATCTTATCACGGCGAACGTTGACGAGTATCCCGAAATCCTCGCTCCCTACAAGGAAGATCTCCGTGGGCGTTCGATGCTCGTCAAGAAGGTCAATATGGTCGAAGTCGAGTGCATCGCGCGCGGCTATTTGACGGGGTCCGGCTGGAAGGAATATAAGGCCCATCAGACGGTTAACGGCGAGAAGCTTCGCGAGGGCTATGAGAACGCTTCGAAGCTCGATGAAGTCCTCTTTACGCCGACCACGAAAGCGGCTATCGGCGATCACGACGAAGCGATCAACTTCGATGAAACCGTGAAGCTCGTCGGTCTCGATATGGCGACGAAGCTTAAAGAAGCTACGATTTCCCTCTATTCGAAGGCAGCCGATTACGCGGCGAAGCACGGCATCATCATCGCCGACACGAAGTTCGAGTTCGGCAAGGATGAAGACGGCTCGTTGATTCTCGCCGATGAAGTCTTGACTCCCGACTCTTCGCGTTTCTGGCCCGAGAGCTCGTACGCGGTCGGCTCGAATCCGCCTTCCTTGGATAAGCAGTATGTTCGTGACTGGCTCGATTCGATTAATTTCAATCACCAGCCGCCGGGCCCGGAACTTCCCGATGAAGTTATCGCGAAGACTCGCGAGATTTACGTGAAGGCCTACGAGGAACTTTCCGGCAAGAAGCTCGTTTAAGCTCTAACCACCAAGCATTAATCACTTAAAATTCGGAGATTTTACCATGGGAATGATGGATCAGATCAAGGAAGCGATGAAGATGCGCGCGGAAGCCAAGCGTATCGAAGCGGAGATCAAAAAGATTTCGGTCGAGTATTCGAACGGAGGAATTACGGTCATCGCGAAGGGTGATATGACGATCGATAAGATCGCGATCACTCCGGAGGCGTATGATGAAGTGAAGGCCGGTAAGCCCGCTCGCTTCGAGACCATGCTTTTCAACGTCGTTAACGGTGCGCTCAAGAAGGCGAAAGAAACCACCCAGCAGATGATGATGAAGCAGATGCAGGGTGCCGGCGGCCTTTTCGGACAGTAATGTTAGGCCCGATCGACGAGCTCGAAAAAGCGCTCGGGAAACTTCCCGGCTTCGGACGCCGCTCCGCTTCGCGGGCGGCGCTCGCGCTTGTTCGCGAGCCCGGTCGACTCTTGATGCCTTTGATCGCGGCGTTGAAAACCGCTGCGGAAGAAGTCGAATGTTGTGCGAAGTGCGGGGCGTTCACGACGAAGGGATTTTCCCCTTGTAAGCTTTGCACCGATACCGGTCGCGACTCGCATATTCTTTGCGTCGTCGAGGAACCTTCGGATATCGTCTCGCTTGAAGCCTCGGGCGCGTTCAGAGGTCGGTACCATGCGCTCGGCGGGAAGCTCGCGCCCTCTCGTCACTTCGGACCTGATAAGCTTCGCCTCGGCGCGCTCGTCGAGCGCGTTAAAGCGGAGGGCTTTACCGAGGTCCTGCTTGCTCTTTCTACCGATATGGAAGGAGATGCGACCGCTGGCTATATCGCGGAACTTTTAAGCGGGAGCCCGGTTAAAGTGACGCGCTTGGCGTTCGGACTTCCCGCCGATTCGGGGATCGCCTATTCCGATCCGCTTACCTTGAAACGTGCGATTGTGGGAAGACGCGATGTCTGAGGTTGTCTTTGAGCATGTCGGCAAGCTCTATTCGCGCGGCGATCGACCGGCGGTAGATGACTTCGACTTGACCGTTAAAGACGGGGAGTTTTTGATTCTGGTCGGACCTTCGGGATGTGGAAAATCGACCTCGCTTAGAATGGTGGCTGGGCTTGAGACTCCGACGTCGGGAAGAATCCTGATCGGAGGGAAGGACGTCACGAATCTGCCGCCGAAAGATCGTGATATCGCCATGGTCTTTCAGAATTACGCCCTCTATCCTCACATGACCGTCGAGGAGAATATGGCTTTCGCGCTTAAGCTTCGCGGCTTCAAGAAAGAAGAGATACGTCGTCGAGTCGATAACGCCGCCGAAGCGCTTGGGCTTAAAGAATATTTGAAGCGATTGCCGAAAGCGCTTTCCGGCGGTCAACGTCAGCGCGTCGCTCTGGGGCGCGCGATCGTGCGCGATCCGGCGGTATTTCTTTTTGACGAACCGCTCTCGAATCTTGATGCGAAGATGAGAGTCGAGATGCGCTCGGAAATAATTCGTCTTCATCAAAAGCTCGGCGCGACGATGATCTATGTTACTCACGATCAAACCGAGGCGATGACGATGGGAGAGAGAATCGTGGTCATGAGCGAGGGTAAGATTCAGCAGGTCGCGCCGCCGATGGAGCTTTACGATAACCCGAAGAATCCTTTCGTCGCGAGCTTTATCGGCACCCCGCCGATGAACCTTTTCCCGAAAGGCGTCTTGGGTGAAGGCATCTGCGGCGTCAGACCCGAGAATGTGATGATCGTGAAGGATGATGATTCTCGCGATTATGTCGATTTCGTGGAGCCGCTTGGCTCGGAAACGCTGGTCCACGTCGTCTATGGAGAATGTCGATTAAACGTGATCGCGAGAGTTCAGGGATTCGCTTCGTATCGAAATGGTGATAAAGTGCGACTTGAGTTCACGAAAATTTGGTATAATTAAGACGTAATGGGATACGCCAAGAAAAGTAAGGTCGAGGTGAAAAGTCGAGGTCGAGAGGCTCCGGCTAAGTCCATTTGGCAGATCGATATCGGCGCGAGCAAGGCGAAAACGCAGATGAAGAACGTCGAAGTCTTGTTGTTTACCTCGGAACTCGCCGACCTGTTGGAGGCCGGGATGACCTTAGGGCAGGCGCTCAAGGCGCTTGCGAATCAAGGCGAAGAAACTTCCGCGCAGCATTATATCGCGCAGGATCTTTGCGACAGAATCGTTCGCGGCGAGAATTTCTCCGACGCTTGCGCCCATCATCCGAAGAGCTTTCCTCCGCTTTATTCCAATATGATTCGCGCGGGCGAAGCGTCGGGAGCCATGGTGGAAGTCCTGCGTCGACTCGTCGATCACTATGAGCGCTACGATAATATGCGCGGCAAGATCAAATCGGCTTTGAGCTATCCGATTATCGTTCTCGTTTTCGGTGTGCTCGCGGTAATCGGTGCGCTGGTATGGATTATCCCGAAATTCCAGAAGGTGTTTGACTCGATGGGCGCGAGTTTGCCG
This sequence comes from Kiritimatiellia bacterium, assembly GCA_024405265.1. Classification (GTDB taxonomy): domain Bacteria; phylum Verrucomicrobiota; class Kiritimatiellia; order RFP12; family UBA1067; genus UBA1067. Next base: position 19,968 of record JAKSOZ010000026.1, read on the forward strand.
CTGCCGACCGTTATCTTGATCTCGATGTCGGAGTTTTTGATCAATTACGGTTGGACCTTGATAATCGCGATCGTTCTTTTTGCCGTTTGGTTCGGGAAGTGGAAGAACACTCCCGAGGGAATGCGTAAGATCGACGGTTGGAAACTTAAAATACCGTTGATTTCGGGGATCGTAGCGGCGGGAGCGTATTCTTCGCTCGCGTATACGCTCAAGACGCTGCTCGTAAACGGAGTGAACGTGCTTCAAGCGCTCAAGATCTGCGAAGAGACCTGCAATAACGCGGTAATCGGCGATGCCTTGAGGGAGGCCCGTAAGCGGGTAACCGACGGTACTTCGATCTCCGGGCCGCTCGCCGCTTCGGGTGTTTTTCCTCGTATGATGACCGACATGCTCGCGGTCGGCGAACAAGCTGGCGATATGCCCGGTAGCTTGGAACACATCGGTAAACGTTATCAGAAAGATATGGATCGCAATATCGCCGCGTTTACGAATGCGCTTGAACCGATCTTGATCGTTCTTATCGCCGCGATGGTCGGCTTCGTCGCGGTCGCTATTTTGATGGCGGTATTTAAAGTCTCGTCGACCTTAGGGTGATGAACAGGGATTTGATATCGTTGGAAGATCTCGCTCGTCGAATCGACGCGCTGAAGCTTTGGTCCAAACTTGTCCCTTACAACTGGGCTTTGAGACCGTCGCGAACGGTATTCCCGTATTTTTGTGAATTTCTGCCTCCCGATAGAGCGGAGGTCAAGTTCCGAATCCTCCTGCTTGAGGGTTGGCAGACGATGCACGATTATCTTAGGCTCAGGATGGACCCCAGTTGGAGCTTCTTTTCTTCGCCGTTGGAACTGAATCATTATGAAGTGGTGCTTCTGGCGAACGGAGAGTCGGCGTTTTTTCGACATGATACCGGCTATGTCCCTCGGTTGCTGACGCCGAATGAGAAAGAGCTGTTGAAGAAATTGCTGTGGGAAGTTTACGGCATGATGCTCAGGATGGAAAGCGATAATGATTTGACGCTCAAATATGCGGATGAGAAATCGCTTTTTTCGCGCAAGGAAACGAAAGCCGGTTGGGTGGATTCGCCTTTTGAAATCGTGCCGATGAGGCCGCATGTCGAGCGCATCTCCTATCGAAAGGATGTGATCGATAAGGCCAAGGATCTGCCGCTTTTAAAAGACAAGACCATTGCGCTCGATCTTCATATATTGAATGGACGCGCGACCAGAGAGCTTCGTCCGCGCCTTATTTATGAGCTGAGAGCGGTCGAAGAAGGCAGTGACGAAATCTTCGTTTTGAGGCACACTTCGATGGATCCGGAAAGCGGCCTGAGAGGAATTTGGGAGACGCTTGCGAATGTCGTTCTCGAAGCTTTTATCGCTAAAGGATGTGTCCCGGGCGAGATCAAAGTGAAAAGCAAACGCGTGTTTCGCATGCTTCGTCCGCTGACGATCGAACTTTCGTTCAAACTCTCATTGCATAACGAGCTAAAGGTTTGATATAATAAAAGAACAAAGTATTTCCGTAATAATCATAAGGAGAAAAACAATGGCAAGATTCTGTCTTCCTCGCGATATCTATCACGGCACCGGTGCGCTCGAAACTCTCAAGACTTTGAAGGGCAAGCGTGCGATGATTTGCGTCGGCGGCGGCTCGATGAAGCGCGGCGGATTCCTTAAGAAGGTCGAGGATTACCTCCATGAAGCCGGTATGGAAACGGCGCTTTTCGAGGGTATCGAATCGGATCCTTCGGTCGAGACCGTGATGAAGGGCGCGGAGGCGATGCTCAAGTTCGAGCCCGATTGGATCATCGCGATGGGCGGCGGCTCGCCGATCGATGCCGCGAAGGCGATGTGGATCAAGTACGAATATCCCGAATGCACGTTTGAGGATATGTGCAAGGTCTTCGGTCTTCCGAAGCTCCGCACGAAGGCCCACTTCGTCGCCATCTCTTCGACCTCGGGCACGGCTACCGAAGTTACCGCTTTCTCGATCATCACCGATTATCAGAAGGGCATCAAGTTCCCGATCGCCGACTTCGAGATCACTCCCGATATCGCCATCGTCGACCCTGAACTTACGCTCACGATGCCTCAGAAGCTTTGTGCTCATACGGGCATGGACGCGCTTACTCATGACCTCGAAGCGATCGTTGCCGTCGCTCACTCCCCGTATTCGGATGCGCTCGCGATTCACTCGATGAAGATGATCCGCGACTCGCTCGTCAAGTCCTATCATGGTGATGCCGCCGCTCGCGCCGTTATGCACGATGCTCAGTGCCTCGCCGGTATGTCCTTCTCGAACGCGCTTCTCGGTATCGTCCACTCGCTCGCTCATAAGACCGGCGCGGCGTTTTCGGGCGGCCACATCATCCACGGCGCGGCGAATGCGATGTACTTACCTAAGGTCATCAAGTTCAACTCGACCGTTCCGTTCGCGATGGATCGCTATGTGATGTGCGCGAAGGAACTCGGCCTCGCGGGCGCGGAAACTTCGAAGGAAGCTTCGCTCAACGCTCTTATCGCTTGGGTCCGCAAGTTCAACGATGACCTCAACATTCCTCACTCAATCAAGGACTATGCCGCGAACGGTCTCCCGGGCGAGGGCATGGTCTCGAAGGAAGAGTTCGAGTCGAAGGCCGCTCAGATCGCCGAAAACGCGATGGGCGATGCTTGCACCGGTTGCAACCCGCGTCAGATGGACGCTTCTCTCATGGAGAAGGTCCTCCGCGCTTGCTACGACGATAGCGAAATCGACTTCTAATGAGTCAGGAATGGAATCTCCGCTCGCGCGCTCATGTCTGCAGCGTCTGTCAAAAGCCGCTCGTCGATCGTACCCCTATCGTCAGTGTCCTGAAGGAGACTGACGCGGGGTATGACCGCCTCGACTGTCATCCCGAGTGTTGGAAGGCGGAGAAACGCGACTGGGCGCCGTTCTCGATTTGGGACGGCGTCTATTTAGCGCCCCAGAAAGAGGTGAAGGAGGAGCCGCTCAAGAAAGAAGATGCGGGTGAGCTCCTTCGCCATTTGATGACGCTCGAAGATCCCGCGATGAAGAACGTGATTTACGTTCTCGCGGTGATGCTTGAGCGGTCGAAGATTCTGGTCGAGCGCGATCGTAAGGACATGGAAGACGGCACGATTCGCCGCGTTTATGAAGACAGGAAGAACGGCGATACGCTCGTCATTCTCGATCCGCGTCTTCGTCTTGAGAATCTCGCCGAAGTTCAGTCTCAGGTCGTCGCGCTCCTATCGGGCACGAAGACTTTAGGCGAAGTTTCCGCCGAAGAAGAAAGCGCGCAGACTGCGAATGAAACTCAGTCCGAAACAACGTGAAGCGCTTCAACTTATCGCGGACGGGAAGTTTTATCCTGATTTCGTGAAAGAGGAAGATGGATGGCACGCTCGTTGGCGTGCCATTCAAGTAGATAATTTTTGGGTGGACGAGTATGTGAGAGAAGCGGCGATGACGCCGCTCTCGGAAAAGGCGGAAAATGAGCGTTATGATACGCTTCATGACGCGTGGATGATGGCGCTTAAGAGTCATACCGGCCTTGTTAAATGGAACGAGAAAGAATGTTCGGATTTTGCCGCGCGATTGAAGGATTGGCATGGCGGAATTGAGGATACGGCTTTTTCCCGTCATGCGATTGAATTTCGGTTCGAGCCTCCTTATCTCAAAGTCGCGATTCCGAAAACGCGTGCGGCGTTGAAGGCGCTTGGAGAGAGTATCCATGTTTTCTCGCCGACTATCGGCCTTAAAAAGACGGATGAAAATACGCTTTCGGTAAAGTTCTCTCACGCGGAGTGCGAGAGCTTCTTGCGACGCGGGGCGCGAGATTTGAGAGACGCGGGTTATTCGGTCGTCGGGGCGGATATTGAAACGAAGATCACGGCTGACGTGGATCTGATCCCCGGAGATAAGAAAGATTCGATACTGGCTAAATTGGTCATCAAGGTTTCGGGCGAGCCGGTCAATGCCGAGGAGATTCGTTTTTTACTCGCGCAAGGAACGGAAATGGTGTTTTTCAAGGAGCGCTGGATAAAGATAAATCGAGAATATCTTCGTCAGGCGCTCAGACTCTTGGAAAAGAACGAAAAACCGGTCGCTTCTCCGCTTGCGTTTGCGCTGGGGCTAGGATATATCGGTGGCGTTGAAATAGCGAAGGTCAAAGCGCACGGGTGGCTAAAAGGACTCGTCAATGAATTGAAGGCGGCGAAAAAGCTCGCCGAAGCGCTGAAGAAAGCCGAATTCCAAGCCGAGGGGCTCGTGGGAGAATTGCGAGATTATCAAGAGCGAGGAGTGAAGTGGATTCGCTTTTTGACGGAGAACGGGTTCGGGGCGCTCTTGGCTGATGACATGGGACTTGGGAAAACGATTCAGACGATCGCTTGGCTCCTTTCCAAAAAAGAATCTCCCCCATCACTTAACACTAAACACTTATCACTTAACACTAATAAGGGCCATGCCCTTATTGTTGCGCCGCTCACCTTGCTCAGCAATTGGGCGCATGAAATCAAAAGGTTCGCGCCCTCGCTTAAAGTTTACGTACATCACGGCGAGAATCGACAACTCGGAATATATTTCAAACGATATTGCCGAGAGGCGGATGTGGTGCTGACCAGCTATAATCTCTTGGTTAAAGATTATGTTCCGATATCTCGTATCGAATGGGATACGCTCGTCTTGGATGAGGCGCAGGCGATCAAAAACTCCGATACGGCGGTTGCGAAAGCGGTCAAGGCCTTGCGGCCAAGAAATCGACTCGCGCTTACCGGTACACCGATCGAGAATTCGCTTTCGGATATCTGGAGTATTGAAGATTTTCTTAATCCGGGATTCCTCGGTTTTGAAAAGGACTTCAACGATCGAATCATAAAGCCGATCAAGGCTCATGAAAACGCGGTTGAGCTCAAAAGGCTTAAAAGCGCGCTTGAACCGTTCGTTCTGCGCCGTCTCAAGAGCGAAAAGTCGATTGCCGCGGAACTCGGAACGAAGCGGGAAATCAAAGAATATTGTCCGCTTAGCGTGGATGAACGTCGAGAATATGAGGCGATGCTCGAAGATTTCCGACTTAAAGAGAGAAAACGCGGCGATATTTTCGCGCTTATCAATTCGCTCAAGCTAATCTGCGACGGAGACGGTAAAAGGGCGAGACTTTTCGATCTTCTTGAGGCGATCTTCGCGGCTGGCGAATCGGCGCTTGTTTTCACTCAATACGCTAAAGTCGGTGCCGAGCTTCAAGCTGAAATGGAGAAACGTTTCTCGCGGCGCTTCCCGTTTTTGCATGGTGGTCTTGGGGTAAAAGCGCGCGAACGAGAAATCGCCGACTTCAATCGCGAAGGGCCCTCGGCCTTTATCCTCTCCTTGAAAGCCGGCGGCTTCGGCCTGAATCTCACGAAGGCGACGCATGTCATCCACTTCGATCGTTGGTGGAACCCGGCGGTTGAAAATCAAGCGACGGACCGCGCGTATCGAATCGGGCAGGTGAAAGACGTTTTCGTTCATGTTTTCATAACTGCGGGAACGATCGAAGAACATGTCGATGATCTCTTGGAACGTAAGGAAAGGCTCGCGGGAGGCGTGATTTCCGAGGCGGAATGGTTGGAGGCCATAAAACTGGATGAGCCGTAAAAAGAGTTATCCCGTTAGAATCCCCCGAGTCGCCTGTGGTATTAGAGCGCAGGAGACTCGCTCAGGCGTAAACCGCGTTTGGTGGGCGAGAAAATGGATGGAAATCCTGGAGTCGATGGGCTTGTCGGGGAGATTGGGGCGAGGAAAGAGCTACGCGCTCTCGGGGCAAGTTACGGAATTCGTAATTCGAGCCTCGCGTGTTGAAGCTACCGTCGTCGGTACCCGCCCCGATCCGTATACGATCACCATCGATTTCCGAGTCCCCGATCCGGAGTCGAGAGAGCGTATAATCGCAGCGATCAAGGCGGAGCCGATGTATATCGCTCGGCTCTTGGTCGATGATCTGCCGCAGGAAATCGAAGATTTCTTCGCAAATGAGGGCTATACTCTTTTCCCGGGAGGGAAAATCGCGCCTCACGTCTATGATATGACCACGAAGTGCTCGTGCCCCGATTACGCGAATCCTTGTAAGCATACCACGGCTGCGCTGATAATCTTGGGGGAGGAAATCGCGCGGCGTCCGATGACGCTTCTCGAGTGCCGCGGGATTACGATGAAGGATTTGGGATATGGTGATTAAAACCGCTATTTTGAAGCGTCTCGGTCCGATTCCGTTCTGGCGCGGTGAAAAGAAGTGCCAGGAGGAATTGGAGAAGATTTATAAAAAAGCTGCGGAGAAAGCGGCCTCCGCGCTCGCCGATACTGCTAAACCCTAACCCCACCATCACTTCACGTAAGTCGAGCCGAGACGAGCTTCCTACTTTTGCCTTGTCAGCGTGACGGCGAATTTGGCCGCAACCGTGCTCTCTAGCGAAAACGGCTCGATACTTAAGAGCCTCTAGGCGCTCGGTAATCTTTAGATTGACCTCGGCCTGAGTCTCCTCGTCTCGACCTCGTTTTCGCTTAGTTCCGCTCGGCTGACGGCGGCCAAATTCGCC
>JAKSOZ010000027.1 GCA_024405265.1 Kiritimatiellia bacterium
AGGAGACGCTCGAGCCCCTGAAGTAAACGGCAGGTTTTGCGGTCCGTTACCACCGGGCAGGATCCCCGGGAGGAGCCGCACGAAAGAAGGAAAAGGCAAATGGCCAAGAAGGTTACCGGAGTTGTCAAACTCCAGATTCCCGCCGGTGCCGCGAATCCCGCGCCGCCGGTCGGTCCTGCCCTCGGTTCTGCTGGTGTCAACATCATGCAGTTCTGCAAGGAGTTCAACGCTAAGACCGCGAAGGACTCGGGGCTCGTCATCCCCGTTATCATCACCGTCTATCAGGACCGCAGCTTCTCGTTGCAGTTCAAGTCGCCGCCCGCGTCGGTTCTTCTCAAGAAGGAAGCCGGTCTCGCTAAGGGTTCGGGCGTTCCCAACAAGAACAAGGTCGGTAAGGTCACGAAGGCTCAGCTCGCCAAGATCGTCGAGATGAAGAAGAATGACCTCAACACCACTGACGTCGAAGCCGCGATGCGCATGATCGCCGGCACGGCTCGCAACATGGGAATCGAGGTGGTCGAATGAGTCACGGTAAGAAGTATTTCAACGCCCTCAAGAAGGCGCCCAAGAAGACTGTTACGCTCGAAGAAGCCGTCAAGTTCGTCAAGGACAATGCCGGTGCGAAGTTCGACGAGACGGTCGACTGCTATTTCCACCTCGGTAAGGAACTCACCAAGGGTGATACCGCCGTTCGTGGCATCGTCAAACTCCCTCACGGCAGCGGTAAGAACGTCAAGGTCGCCGTCTTCGCCGGTGGTGACGCCGCGGAAGCCGCTAAGGCCGCCGGTGCCGATTTCGTCGGTATGGCTGACCTCATCGAGAAGGTCACCAAGGAAGGTTGGTGCGATTTCGACGTCGCTATCGCTACGGTCGAAGCGATGAAGGAAGTTCGTAAGTGCGCTCGTATCCTCGGCCCGCGTGGTCTCATGCCGAACCCCAAGACGGGTACGGTTACCGACGACACCGCTACCGCCGTCAAGGAAGCCAAGGCCGGTAAGGTCGACTTCCGTATGGATCGTACGGGTAACCTCTCGGTTATCGCCGGTAAGCGTTCGTTCGATGCCGACAAGCTCATCGCCAACATCAAGGCCGTTGTGAGCGCCGTCAATGGTGCCAAGCCCGCCAGCGTCAAGGGTGTCTTCATCAAGTCGATGTCGATCTCCTCGACCATGGGTGTCAGCGTTTCCGTTAACCCCGCGATTGACGCCGAGTAAGGAGGTAATCTAAAATGAGAATTGAGAAAGTTGCCATTCTTAACGAAGTCGTCGCTCGCGTCAATGATTCCGACTACACTTTCATCGTTAACTACGGTGGTGTCACGGTCGCTCAGATCGCCAAGCTCCGCGCCGATCTCCGCGCGCTCGAAAGCCGCGTCTTGATCGTCAAGAACACCTACCTCGCCAAGGTTGCGAAGGAGAAGGGTTGGAGCGAAGACGTCAACGCGATGCTCAACGGCCCGACCGCTATCGTTACCGGTAAGGGTGAGCCCACGGCTGTCGCCAAGGCGATTATGGAATTCGTGAAGGCCTCGGGCGGCAAGGCTGCCGTCAAGGGCGCTGATTACGATAACAAGATCGTCGATGCCGCGATGGTTGACGCTCTCTCGAAGGTTCCCGGCAAGAACGAACTCCGTGCGACGTTGCTCATGCTCCTCAAGGAGCCCGCGACTCGCCTCGCTCGCGTTCTCTCCGAGAAGGCCAAGAAGGAAGGCGCTCCCGCCGAGGCTCCTGCCGAAGCGCCCGCCGCCGAGTAAAAACAATTTCCTGCAGATGAAACACGCTGCAGGTTGAAGTAAAAAGGAAAAAAGAAAATGACTAACGAAGAACTCATCCAGGAACTCTCGGGCAAGACTGTCCTCGAGATCAACGAACTCGTCAAGGCTCTTGAAGAAGCTTGGGGCGTCAGCGCTGCCGCTGCCGTTGCCGTCGCCGGTCCTGCTGCCGGTGCCGCTCCCGCTGAAGAAAAGACCGAATTCGACGTCATCCTCAAGTCGGCCGGTGCTAACAAGATCGCCGTCATTAAGGAAATCCGCGCGATCACGGGTCTCGGCCTCAAGGACGCTAAGGACATGGTCGATGGCGCTCCCAAGAAGGTCAAGGAAGCTATCGCCAAGGACGAAGCTGAAAAGATCGCCGAACAGCTCAAGAAGGCCGGCGCTGAAGTCGAAGTCAAGTAATTTATTTACTTGTTTCGCTAAAGGAGCCGCGGTATTTTGCCGCGGCTCTTTTTTCTCCAATGCACGACGTATATTTATCGTTAGGGACTAATCTCGGTGATCGCGCGGCGAATCTCGCCGAGGCGAAACGCCTCCTTGCCGATAAGTTGGGGACAGTCCCCACGTTTGTTTCTTCGGGAGTTATCGAGACGGAGCCCGTCGATGTCCCTGAAGAATTCGCCGCGCTCAAGTTTCTTAACGAAATGATCCTTGTGAAGACCGAGAAAGGACCCTACGAAGTCTCGGAAATCGTTCACAAGATTGAAGACGAGATGGGCCGCATTAGAACTGTAAAAAATGGCCCCAGAGTGATAGATATCGACATTATCGCTTATGATGACCTCGTTCTCGATGATCCCATTCTTACGCTTCCTCATCCTCGCGCTATGGAACGCTCTTTCGTGCTTACCCCATGGAAGAATCTTATACGATCGGAAATGAAGCGCAAACGTGCCAAGCTGTCGCCCGAGAGACGCGATCGAGCGTCGCATGAGATTTGTGAGATTCTAGTGAGCGAATTGGATGATGCGAAGAAAATATGCGCGTATGAAGCTTTTAAGACAGAGCTTGATTTAAGTGAGTTTATTGAGTTCTGCCGCGCTCAAGGGCGAGAGGTGATCTTCCCCGAAAAATGCGGTAACGAATATGTCGTGGAAGGGGCGAGCGAGGTGGATCTATGGATATGCCCCGGATTGGCGTTCTCGGAGCGCGGCGACCGCGTCGGTTTCGGGGGCGGTTGGTACGACCGGTTCTTAGCTAAGGCGAAGTCAGGCTCGAGGAAGTTAGGAGTAGCTTACTCGTTTCAAATTATTCCATTTGTCCCTTCAGGCTCGCACGATATAAAACTTGATAAGGTGATTTCTTGCTGACATCCTTCGGCATGGATTCGTCTTTTGACTTCAGAGACTTTTATTGTAGAATGCGATAATGGGAATATGGTATAATACCCCAAGATGATGGAAGATGATTCTACCAAGAAAACGAGCTACACTTACGAGCTCGATAACGATCAGCAAGAGCTTCTCCTTGGGATAATGGTTAATGGCAATTATCGCAGGCGTGAAGTTCCGTATTCGTTATATTCCATAGAAGGAGATCATTTTAACGCAACGCTCTATTCCAAGGAGAAACACGGCAAGCGAAAACTTTGCGTCCAGGGCTCGAAAGCGGAAGATTTCGTGCTCTTTCAATTGGAGCCGATAGTTCTCGGAGCGGCGGGTTTGGGCTATGAGAAGGAGCTTTCGCCGGAGCTTTATTCGGCTCATGCGGGAAGCGACGAATCGGGGAAAGGTGACTTTTTCGGGCCGCTCGTCGTGTGCTGCGCATATACCGATGAAAAGCTTTCTGAGGAGATGATCAAACTCGGAGTGAAAGACTGTAAGCAGATGAGCGATAAGGCGGTTCTCACCGTCGGCTCTCAGCTTCGTAAACTTCTGGGGCCAGACGGGTATTCGGTCGTTAAACTCGGGAATGCCGCGTACAATCGTCTTTATGCGAAGATGAAGAATATCAATCGCATGCTCGCTTGGGCGCATGGAACGGCGATAGAGGAGCTTTTGACGAAACGCGTCGGTTGTGACCGCGTCGTCGTCGACCAGTTTGCTCCCACCGAAGCTACGATTCAGCGCGCGCTCAAGCCTCTCGGGAAAAAGGCGAAGGTCGAGCAGCGTCATAAAGCCGAGAGCGATATCGCGGTTGCCGCGGCGTCGGTCATCGCGCGAGAGCTTTTCATTCGCGCCTGTCAGGATATGACGAAGGAGTGTTTCGGAGAGGGCGCGGAAGACAAGATTCCCTTGGGCTCTTCGGATCCTAAAGTTCGTGCCTTAGCAGAGAAGATGGTGGAGAAATATGGGCCCGTCTGGCTCATGAATCACTGCAAGGCTCACTTTCAAACTACCGATAAAGTCCTCGAAGCGAAGGGCTTTTCGCGCAAAGATTTACCTCCCGAGGGCCAAGTCACCTCGGCAATAAAGAACGGAGAATACAAAAATGCTCATAGCTGATTCACTTGTTAACGGATTTCTAAGCTCGAATGCGATGGGTCAGGGCATCGTCGTCTGCCAGCTTATCGGCTCGATCGTGATGATCGCTACGATTATCGGCAAAGCCAAGGAGCTCGGCTTCGTTTCGGCCGCCACGCGTCGCTTCTTGCGAGACTTCTCGACCTGCCGCGATGTCCTTGAGTATTATCTGCAGCGTCGTCCTAACGTGAAAACCGGCGCGGAAGGAATCTATAAGGAGACCTGCGAAAGGTTGCTCAAGCTTTTGACGCCCGACGTTCGCTCGCTCTTGGTTGGACGCAATACGAACGGTGACGGAGCGGCGGCTTTGACCGCGCGTGAAATCGAACTCGTTCGCGGAACTTGCGAGCACATGCTCGATGAAGAAGATATTCGGCTCGAATCTGGAATGGGAGTGATCGCGACGGTCGTCGCGCTTTCGCCGATGCTCGGTCTTTTGGGTACGGTTTGGGGCGTTCTCGATGCTTTCGCCGAGATGGGCGCCGCGGGTTCCGCGAATCTCGCGACGATCGCGCCTTCGATTTCCGCCGCGCTCGTGACGACCGTCGTGGGTCTTTTAATCGCGATTCCGGGCGTTATCGCGTTCAATCGCATGAATGCTTCGATTCGTCAGATTTCGAGCGAGATGGAAGGTTTCGCCGATGAACTCATCGGACGAATCGCTTGCGAATTCCAGGGTCGCGGAGCGTAAGGAGAGAAGATGTTAAGACGTCGCAGAAACCGAGGCGAGAAGCCGAAGGCGACGGTCGATATGAATTCGCTTATCGACCTGACCTTTCTCTTGCTCGTCACTTTTATCGTGACTCTTCCCGCGCTTGAGCAGGGGATTTCGATTATGCTCCCGCAGGCGAAGACAGACCAGCTTCCGACGAAGGACAATAAGGCCAACGTCGTCACGATCAATGCTCAGAATCAGATATTCTTCAAGGATAAGCCGATTACGCTCGAGGATCTCGAAAAGACGCTGAAGGAAATGGCCGAAGCGGATCCCGACGTTCCCGTTTTGGTTAGAGGCGATGAGCGACTCGACTACGGTAGTGTGATGAATGTCGTGAAGATCGTTTACAAGTGCAAGGTCAAGCGCATGGCGCTCGTGACGGTGGAGAAGTAAGACTTGTTCGAACGCGAAGAGTACGGCGAAAGACCGAAAATCATAACCGGAAAGAATATCGGTTATGCCGTTCTCTCGCATATTCTTCTTTTTTTGAGTTTCTATCTCTTCGCGATTCCTTTCAAGTCCAAGCCCGTCATCATCCCGATCGACTTGACGGTCGTGGTAAACGAGAATCTCGATGGAGAAGAGAACGAGCCGCCGCCCGAAAAGCCGGTCGAGCCGACCACTCCCTCGCCTCCCGAACCGCCGAAACCGGTCGTGAAACCGCCGGAGCCTCCGAAGGTCGAAGAGAAGCGCGAGGCCGTTGAAATGGTCAAGGAGAAGAAAAAAGAGGAGAAGAAGCCGAAGGTTGAGGAAAAGAAACCCGAGAAGCCAAAGGAAGTCGAAAAGCCGAAACCTCCCGAAAAGACCAAAGAGGAACTTATGAAGGAGCGCATCGAAAAAATGCGCAAGTCCGCGAAGGATGTGAAGACTCCGCCCAAGAAGGTCGACCCGCCGAAGAATAACGGTAAGACCGATAAAAAGACTTTGAGCGACAAAGAAATTCAGGATTTGCTGAATAAAGGTTATAAGCCGGGCGCGACTACGAATCTTACGGCGAATGACGAACAACTATGCCTGTCTTTGATCAAGCAACGCTTCGATTCGAAGTGGGATAAGCCAGCTTGGACCGATACTTTGAAGCCGATGGTTATCCGTTGTAGATTCGGCGCCGGCGGTAAGCTCGTCGAGTATAAGCTGATCCAAAGCTCGGGAGACCGCGCCGCTGACCAATCGATTCTTCGCGCGGCGAGTTTGGTTGGGAGCGTCCCCGGGCTCACTCCGGAATTCATCAAGAAATACAGCGGCGGTATCGATGTTCGCTTTACGGTAAAGCCTCAATGATCTGCGCTATCCTACTTGCAATCATCAATCTCACGGGCGTCGTGGGCGACGACTTGCGAGCTAGGGCGTTTTTTGATGAAAACAACGTGAACGTCGGAGATCCTTTGGTTCTGACGTTGGATTTTATAGGCGAGGCCGAGTTCAAAGACTTGCATCCTCCTCGTCTTTCGTCGGTGATAGATGAGCATGATTGGAAGGTCGATGACAAAAGCGCTAAAACCACGACGTTTGACGATGCTCGCCGGCTCGTGTATCGAGTACGACCGTTGAGAGAGGGCGTCTTGTATTTCCCGAGCCTTGAGTTCGAATACGAAAACGTGGCGGGAGAGAAGTCGGTCGTGAGAAGTAACGAGATTCCGGTTCATGCCAAAAAGGAAACCCTCGGCGAAATCGCGAAAGTAGACGAGGTTGAAGATATTGGCTTCCCTCGGCCTCCGGAACTGATTACTAAGGCCGATGTGGAGCTAGGTCGCGACGAAGCTTTCGCGTGGAAACGCGCGCTTGCGCGTCCCAGTGTCGAAGCGTTCGCGCAGTTCGAATTCCCAGCGGCGAGAATGAACGAGGTTTCCTTGATGATCAAAGAAGGTAATTGGGCGAAAGCGATGAAATCTCTTCATCGTCTCGAGTGGGAGATCGGACAGACCGACGTATGGGAGACGGCGATGATCGCGGCGCTTGCGCTTAAATATGACAATCCGTCGGCGGACTTGCCTGTTTGGCGAAAAGTGTTGAGGCCGCTATTGAAGTATAGTTGGAAGAAGCGACTTGCCTTTTCTTGCTTATTGCTTGTCGGGCTGCTTGTCATTGGGAAGCTCCTCGGTAAATTCGTGCGGGCGATTGCGGTTGTGATGATTCTTGCGCTTCCGGCGTTCGCCGATGACCCTTTCGCGAGAATGGAGCAAATGATGGAGCGGCAGCGTCAACAGATGCAGAACATGATGAGCTTCTCATTCGGAGGCGAGGCTGAAGATCCGATTGAAGTCAGGGCTAAAGTAGAGGTCGACAAACCGATCGTTTCCGTCGGTGAAGAATTTCACTTCATCGTCAGCTTCGACGCCCCCGATGAATATTCGATCGGGCAAGTTCGTATCACGCCTTCCGAAATGTTCGGCATGAAGGTTACTGGCAAGAGCGAGAATCTTGATAAGCGCAAGCTCTCGATTCCCGTACGCTATGATGTTCCCCTGAAAACGCGGCTTGGCTTCGCGATAGACGGCATGGTGTCGGGCAAGCGCGAATCGAAAGGTAAAGGTCGTCAATTCTCGTTTACGTTTTCGAATTCTTTTCATGTCGATGCTCCGAAAATAGCGCTCGAAGTAAAGCCGCTCGAAGACGCCCCAAGCAGCTTTTCGGGTATCATCGCCAGAAATCTTGAACTGAAAACAACGATCGAGGATTTGAAGACCGAGAAAGATGATGTCGTTCGCGTCGTCTATCGCCTGATTCCCGAAGATGGTTTCGTGCCGAAGAATTATCTTCCTCCGGATTCCGCTTACGAGATTTCCCGCAATCGTGACGGTTCGATCGACTATCGTCGTTACTGGGTGAATGATGGAGGAGAGATGCCGCTGATCGAAATCGTTTATTATAATCCGGAGACCTGCACTTATGAAATCGCACGATAGAATATTTCTCTCTCCGCCTTACGTCGATAAAGACGAGCTGGAGATGATTTCTCGGGCCTTCGCGTCGAAATATATCGCGCCTTGCGGTCCTCAGGTCGACGAATTCGAGCGACGTCTCGCGAAGCTCACGGAGAGAAAGTATGCGGTGGCGCTTTCTTCCGGTAGTGCGGCGATTGATCTTCTTATGGAGGAGTTCAAGGTCGATGAGGATACGGTCGTCTTCGCGCCGACCTTGACTTTTATCGCGACCATCGCTTCCGCTTATCGTCGCGGTGCTAAGATTGTGCTCGTTGATAGCGATTTGTCCGGATGTATCGACTCTGCGGTTCTCGAGCGAGCGTTGGAGACCGAGCGAGCAGAGAACAAGGTCGGTCGGTTCGTGATCTTAACCGTCGATTTATATGGCAAGGCCTGCGACGCGGAAGCAATCGGTGCTCTCGCGAAGCGCTATAACGCCGTATATATCTCCGACAGCGCCGAGGCGGTGGGGGCGACTTACGCCGGGGTGTCGTCCGCGAAGGCCGGGGACGCCGCGGTATTGTCGTTCAACGGGAACAAGATCATCACCACTTCCGGTGGCGGAGCGATCGTTACCGACTCCAAGGGTATAGCCGAACGAGCACGGAAGCGCTCGCAGCAGTCGCGCGAAACGAAACTGTGGTATGAGCATAAAGAGGTCGGTTATAATTATCGTCTCAGTAATATTCTCGCCGCGCTTGGCCTCGCGCAGCTCGACAAGCTCGATTCGATTTTGAAGAAGCGCGCGAAAATCAAAGCGTATTATCGCGCGCATTTGAAGATGGAAGAACCCTTTGAAGAGCCGGGTGAAAACAATTGGCTTTCAGTCTTTCTCGCCGACTCGCGAGCGAAGCGTGATAGGATCATCGAGGTTCTCGCCGATAACGACATCGAAACTCGCCCGGTCTGGAAGCCGATGCACCTGCAACCGGTTTTCAAGGATAAGGTCACGATTTACGAGGGCAAGATAGCGGAAACGCTTTTTGAGCGCGGCGTTTGTCTTCCGTCGGGATCCGCGCTTACCGAAGAGCAACTCAAGAGAATTTGTGATATAATAAACAATGTTTAAGGAGAAGAATATGTCTAGCTTAACCGATATTTCCTGGGAAGAGTTTTCAGCGCTTCCGCTGAAAGCAAAAAGGCCGTATCTCGAAGGTAAGAACGGCATGCCCTATCATACGCTTTTCGCTCAGCAGTTCGATCGTGAGCTTTTGGAGCGTCTCTGCAATCTTGCGAACCGCATTCGCTTCATCAACAAGTCGAAAGAGGGCGCGCTTTATTTGAAGAACTTGCTTACTCATAAGCGTGCGATGCTTTACTTCTCTCAGCCTTCGTCGAGAACGTTCCTCTCGCATCTTAACGCGTGTCAGCTCTTGGGACTGACGACTTCCTCCGTTCGCGACGCGGCGACTTCTTCCGAAGCGAAAGGCGAATCGAAGACCGATACCGTTCGCACGTTTTCGAGTTATGTCGATATGATCATCATGCGCTGCCCCGAGAAGGGTCTCGCCGAACAGATGGCCTGGGAGCTTTCGAATTCCGATCGTCCGATTCCGATCTTGAACGCCGGCTCCGGCAAGGATCAGCACCCGACTCAGGCGCTTCTGGATATCTATACGCTCATTCGTTCGTTCGAAACCAAGGGCGGCCTCGATGGTCGCACGGTTGTCTTCTGCGGTGATCTTCTCCGCGGTCGTACGGTTCGTTCGCTTTCGTATTTGCTTACGAATTTCAATGATGTGAAGCAAATCTTCGTCGCGCCCAAGGAGCTTCAGGTTCCCGAAGACGTGATTGAGATATTGAAGGAGAAGGGCGTTTCTTACGAAATTTCCGACGATCTCAAGGCCGCGACCAAAGTCGCCGATGCCGTTTACATGACGCGCATCCAAGACGAATGGGACGAGTCGAAGGGCGAATCGGCGAAAATCGATACGAGCCGCTTCAAATTCGGCGCTGAAGAGCTTGCGCTTTTGAAGCCTGACGGATGCATTCTCCATCCGCTGCCGCGCCGCGATGAAATCGCGACTTGCTGCGACCACGATCCACGAGCGATGTATTGGAGGCAAATGCGTAACGGCATGTGGATTCGCGCGGCGCTGATTGCGTCGGTTTTCGGGCTTGAAGACGAAATCATGAATTGTGGTTATTGATGACGCTGAATCTGAATAAAATGAAGGTCGTGTGTATCCTCGGGGATTTACCCGAGGAGCGCGAACAGGAACGCGAAATCGAGGTAGATATTTCGCTTACCGGGGACTTCGCCGCGGCGGAAAGCGACCGCCTCGAAGATACCGTCGATTATGTCGAGCTTAAGCGCAAGGTCGAGGCGAAGCTTATCGCTTCGAAATGTCGAATGATCGAGCGAGCGGCGAAGATCATTAAAGAGTTGTGCCTTGAAGAGAAATTCGTCGATTCGGCTACCGTTAAAATCACGAAGCGCGGCGCGATCGAAGGGCTTGAGAGCGCGTCGGCGATATGTTGAAAGGAGATCTTGAAGCGAGATGAAGAAGGCGAAACTCCTTGCCGTTACGGCGATTTTGATGATGATCGCGATAGCGGAATATTTTGCGCTTTTCGCGCTTCCTTGTCCGAAGTTCATTTCCGATATATTCCCCTCTCTTGAACTTCAGCGCGCGGCAGTGGCGCTTTATACGCCGGTTGCCAATTGGGATTCGCGTCGAGATGAGCTTATTGCCTCGGGCGTTAATGTCGGAATCTTGATTGAAGGGAAAAAGCGCATATTCTTGCTTAGCGCCGAGAAGGCGATGGCGAAGAACCTTGATGAGACGACGCGGCGTCATTTAAGGCTGACGTTTTCTCGAGGTAACGCGTATCTTGGAGTTAAGAGCATGGAGGTGCCGCTTGAATATCGCGTGTGGAGATTCGAAGATGATCCGGAAACGAAGTGGGCGCTTATGGAAATCACCGACGCGGTGGACGTCTTGAGAAAGCGCGGAGCGGAAGTGAAGTACGTCGATCTTGATAGCGAGATCGCAGGGTGGTACAATTTCACGGAGCTCGGTATCGGATGCGACGCTGAAATCTTCACGATCGTTGCGACGGGTGATTCGGAGAGAGTGCTCAATCCGTTCACGAAAGTTTATTCTTCGCCTTATGCCGTGAAGCGCGGTAACTTGATCACGTTGCTCGGAGCGGATGAAAACGGCGCTAAATATCATGAGGCGGATCTTTCGATAGACGAGGGGGCGCTCGGCGCCGGCGTATTCACTTTCGCGAAGAAGGGAGATAAGCGTTATCCGGTTATGATCGGAATCATCGCGAAGAAAGTCGGGGATCGGACTTGGATTTTGCCGATTGAGCGCGTACGCAGTAAAATTCTTCTTACCCCTCTTGCCAAGGACGAGGAGAATTTGATATAATACCCAATCGTAGCACCCGTGGTGAAATTGGCATACACGCCAGATTCAGGTTCTGGTGCCGCAAGGTGTGTGGGTTCAAATCCCACCGGGTGCACCAAAAGAACAAAACGGCCCCTTCGTCTATCGGCTAGGACATATGGTTCTCATCCATGCAAGAGGAGTTCGACTCTCCTAGGGGCTGCCAAACTTAAGGTGGAAGGAAGTTGGCGATGAAGTTCTTTCGGATATTTTTCGGAACGATGAAGTGGGTCTTCATCGTTTTTTGCGTTTTAATAGCGTCGCTTTCGATCTGGGATCTTAAACTTCCCGGTAGATTGGTCGTCGATACGATCAACAACTTCGCTCCGCATGGACTTAAATTCGAGTGTCGGGCGGCGAGCTTCAATTTGCTTTCCGGCTTGAGCTTGAAGGATATTTCGATCTTCGACGAAACGTCCCGGCGCTCTTCGGAGGTCTTGATGAGTGCGAAATCGGTGAAGATAAATCCGTTTTCGCGTATCGTGAGAGTCGATGCTCCCAAGTATACGCGGCTTCCCGATTCGTACTATTATGAAGCTTCTACCGAAGTCTCTCGCGTTAAGGAAGATTTCGAATTCGACTTTCCTAACTTACCGGTTTTTCGTTTGATCATGACGAATGCCGATATCTTGGGTATTCAAGCGGAGCTGGTCGAGGGTCTCGTCGGTATTCACGAACGTGAGTTTTCGGTCAAGCAGATTGAACTTCAGTGGCCGGACTTCGATCCTGCGAAGAATATGCATGGTTTCTGCTGGGTTAATCTTGATAAACGTCGCGTGTACGGAGAGGTTCGAGGCTACGCGACGGTAGAGAAGATTCGCCCGTTGATCGTTTGCTTGGACGTGCCGGTCGCGCTTCCTTACATGGATGGTTTTACCGAAATCCCCGAGCCGGTCGACGCGTTTTGTTCGTGGGACGTGAATCTTATGAACAACGATTTCACGTTGAAGCTCGATCTCAATCCAAAGATGGGTAAGTATAACGGCGTTGCCATGAGCGAGGCGCATGGCAAGATCGAACTTAAGACTCATATTCATGACGGCGATAAGTTCAAATACATGACGAAGATTCATGACGTTCGCGCTAGCGGCGAAAACGGTCGCGACCTTCAGGGCTTGGTGATGTTCGAAGGGGACGACGGTATGGTTAAAGCGACTGTCAAGGCGAACAGTACTTTGCCGCTTCAGGAGATTCTCGATATCGGAGGGCTCGATATCAAAGTCGGAGACAGAACCGGTAAGACTTCCGGAGATTTCACTCTTTCGTTTCCGAGAGGGGCTCAGGACGCGACGAAATACAACGGCGGCGGACACTTTGAAGTCAAAGACGGTCAACTCGCGCAAATGCCGCTTTTCATGGGGCTTACTCAGTTCCTATCCGAGAAGGTCCCCGGCGTATCTTATATCGTAGATCAAAATCACGCTTCTTTCGACTTCAAGATCGAGGACGGAATGTTCACTTCCGACAATATCGTGATCGAAGGCGATCTTTTCACGATCAATCTTGCCGGTTCCTACGATATGGTTAAGGATAATCTCGACGTTAACGTTCAGGTCAATATCGTTAAAGACGACGGCTTGCTTAAGAAATATTTGATTCGCCCGATAACTTGGGTCTTTACCAAGCTTTTGATGGAGTTTCGCCTTACTGGAAGTCTGGACAACCCGGAATGGGAATATGTCAGCGTAATCGATCGCGTATGGGATGGTGGTAAATGATGAACTTAACGAGTCCGAGCCAGGTTAAAGCTTGGTGCATAGAAAACGACTTTCATCCTAATAAGGTGCTGGGTCAGAACTTTTTGATCGACCAAAATGCGGTCAAGCAGATTGTGGACGCCGGTCTCGAAGGGGTCGAGTGCTCGAACGCCAAGATTCTTGAAATCGGACCGGGGTTGGGAGTTTTGACCGAGGAAATGCTTAAACGCGGCGTTCAAGTCGTGGCGATCGAGAAAGATCCGGTGCTTGCCGCGCGCCTTAAAGAAAGCCTTGGAAATCCGGAGAAGCTTTCGGTTATCGCGGGTGACGCGCTCGATTATATTCAAGATGATTTTGAGGTCATGGTTTCCAATCTCCCCTATCAGGCCGGTACTCGTATTCTCCTCGAATACGTTCAGCGTCATAAGCTTGAATCGATCACGGTTCTCGTGCAGACCGAGGTCGCCGAACGACTCGCGGCGAAAGAAGGTTCGAAAACGCGAGGCCTTGCGGGAGTTTGGGCTCAGCTCGACTATGATGTCAAAATCGTGCGCAAGGTCTCGGCGAGCTGCTTCTGGCCTCGCCCCGAGATCGGTTCCAGTGTGGTGCGATTGACTCGCCATGATAGAAATGTTGGACTTTCTGATGAAGAACGTAAGCTTTTTCATAGTTTGACGAAAAGAGCTTTTGAACACCGACGTAAGCAACTTGGCAGCGTGTTCAAGGATTTGATACAATCTACCCAAAGAGCGGAAGAGCTCTCGAATGAAGAGTGGGTAAGTCTCGTTAAAGAGTTGATAAATGCAAACGCCTGAAGAATTTCTTAACGCGAATCGTTTTTCGGTTCCGAGTGAAATCGACCGGAATGCCGAGATTCGCTTGTTTCTCTCTGAGATGGAAGCGGGGCTTCGAGGTGAGGCGTCTTCGCTACTGATGGTCAATACTCATATCGGAGTCAGCGGTAAGGTCCCTCAGGGCGAAAGAGTAATCGCGCTTGATGCCGGGGGTACTAACTTTCGCGGCGCCGTAGTATCGATTCCGCCGAAGATTTTCGCGAAACAGAATCGTTCGATGCCCGGAGTTAAAAGCGAAGTCGGAGAAGAAGAGTTTTATGCGGCGTTCGCTACTGAAGTCGAGCGCCTTAAAGGCGAGGAGCCCTCGTCGAGAATCGGTTGGTGCTTTTCTTATCCCGCGATAGCGACCGAGGACGGAGACGCGAAGTTGGTTGCGTGGACGAAGGGGATTAAAGCGCCGTCGATCGTGGGCGAATATGTCGGGCACGAATTGAGAAAGCGTCTGGGTTACGGTGAGATTGCCGTCGTTAACGATACGGTCGCTACCTTGCTTGCCGCGAAAGCCACGGAGGGGGATAACGCTTATTCGTCTTATATCGGTTTTATCCTCGGTACCGGTACGAATTGCGCGTATGTCGAGAGCGAACTGGGCGGGAAGATCGTGAATGCCGAATCCGGCGCTTTCGATAAGATTCCTCAGAGCGCTTTCGACGAAGCGATGGACGCGAAGACGCTCTCTCCCGGTAAGCAGATTTTCGAGAAAATGATCGCCGGCGCCTATTTGGGCCCGATCGCGCTCGAGATTTGGAAGGCGGCCGCCAAGGTCGGGTTTTTCACCGGTTCCGCCGCCGCTAAACTTACGGGCATCGGAGCGCTCTCGACTATGGATGTCGATGATTTTTGCGGCATGGTCAAGCGCGAGGGTCGGGAGAACGAAATCGATTCGATTTTCGTGAATGAAGCCGATCGTAGGATGGCGAGGCGTCTCGCGATCCCCGTTTTCGAGCGCGCGGCGATTCTTTCGGCGATTCATCTCGCGGCGTTCGCGATCAAATCGGGCGAGGGCGTGGATGAATCGCGCCCGATCGCGATTACGGTCGATGGTTCGACTTGGTATAAGACCGTGTCGATAGATTTTGCAGCTATCGTAAAGCGCGAACTGGACTCGCTCTTGGTAAGACGTCGTAATATTCACTACGTTATCACTCCTGAAATCGCGGACGCTCCGCTTATCGGCGCGGGTATCGCCGCGCTATTGAAGAAATGAAAAAGACAATTATCGTTTTCGCTGCGCTTTTCGCGCTGAGCTCCTACGCCGCGGAGGTTGACGGTGTCGTCGCTACCGTTAATACTCACCAGATTCTTCGCAGCGACGTGCTTTCCGAGATGGCTCGCTTGGGCGTCCACGCGTCCGAGTATTCCAATATTTTGAACGAGCTCATCAATCGCAAGTTGATCTTGAAGGCGGCCGGTGATGCGAAGATGACGATCCAGGAGTGGGTGATCGAAAATCGCGTGCGCGAGATCATCAATCGTAGCTTCTCCGGCGATCGTAATAAGCTTATGGAGACGCTCTCACGCAATAAAATCGCTTACCCCGAGTGGTATGCGCGTATTCGCGAAGATATGATCATCTCCGCGATGCGTTGGAATGCGGTGGAGAAGCATGCGACGGCCTCGCCCGCGGCGATGATGAAGATGTACTCGAACAATCCCGAGCGTTACGCCGAAGGCGCGAAGGTTTCGGTTTCGGTAATCACGCTTACGCCGGTCGAAAGCTCGAAGCGCGAAGAGATTTCGGAAGCTTTGAAGACGAAAGATTTTTCCGAGTTTGCGAAAGCGTATCCCGATATAGTCCCCGAAGACGTTTTCAGCCCGGTGATTTGCGAAGAGATTCGTGAAATGCCTAAAGGTACTATTTCTCACTGGATCGATATCGGAGGGTGGAGCTTCCTTGTTAAGAAGGATGATGAAAAGCCCGGTAAGGCGCGTACTTTCGTTGAAGCGTACGATGACGTTGAAATGGATGTCCGTGCTGAGGAATCGAAAAGAATTTATGACGCGTGGATTCAGCGCCTTCGCGCTGAAGCTTACATTAAGGTATACTGAGATGAAGAAATACAAAGTCGGCCTCGTTGGTGTCGGAGCTGTCGGCACCGAGATGATCAAAGTTCTCAAAGAGCGTGAATTTCCGCTTGAGGGTAAGGTTCAGGTTTTCGCTTCGCGTGAGCGTGATGAAGTGATTTTAGGCGAGACGTATCACGTTCTTCCCGCGACTAAGGATTCGTTCAAGGGTCTTGATATCGTTCTTTTCGCCGGCAAGACCGACGTCGCGATCGAACTTAAAGACGCGGTCGTCGCGGCGGGTGCGATCATGATCGATAACTCCCGCGCTTTCCGTCAAGATCCGAATGTCCCGCTCGTCGTGCCTCAGGTCAACGCCGAGGATCTCGATTGGAACAAGGGCGTGATCGCGAATCCGAATTGCACTACCGCGATCATGCTTGAGGCGGTCGCTCCTTTGCATAAGGCTAAAAAGCTTAAACGTCTTATCGCTTCGACTTATCAGGCCGCCTCCGGTGCCGGCGCTCCGGGGCTTGAAGAGCTTGAGACTCAGATGAAGGAATACGTCGAAGGTAAAGAGCTTACGGTCAAAGCGTTTCAGCATCAGCTCACCTATAACTTGATTCCTCATATCGACAAGTTCGACGAGACGAATTGGTATACGCTAGAAGAGCTCAAGATGCGTAACGAAGCGCGTAAGATGCTCCATGCTCCCGACTTGATGGTCTCTTGCACGTCCGTTCGCGTTCCGATCGCGCGTGCTCATTCCGAGAGTCTTAACCTCGAGTTCGAAGAGGATATCACGCCCGAAGAAGTTCGTGAGATTCTTTCGAAGTCCGAAGGCGTGAAGGTCGTCGATGATCCGCTTAACGGCGGTTATCCGATGCCGCTTGACGCGACGGCGAAGTATGACGTGCTCGCCGGCCGTATTCGTCAGGATATCTCGCGCAATGACAAGAAGGGTATCGACATTTTCGTTTCGGGCGACCAGCTTTTGCGCGGTGCGGCTTTGAACGCTGTCGAAATCGCCGAGCATCTTATCAAGCGAGGCCTCGTTTAATGTATCTTAAAGAGCTCGACATCATCGGCTTCAAGTCGTTCGCCGACAAGACCCGCCTCGATTTCGATCCCGGGCTCATCGCCATCGTCGGTCCTAACGGCTGCGGCAAGTCCAACGTCTCCGATGCGATTCGTTGGGTTCTCGGCGAACAGCGCCCGACTGCGCTTCGCTGCTCGAAGCTTGCGGATGTCGTATTCAACGGTACTGATACGCGTAAGCCTTTAGGTCTCGCGGAAGTTTCGATTACCTTCGCCGATTGCGAAAAGGAACTCGGTACCGACTACCATGAAGTGACGATCACGCGCCGCGTTTATCGTGATGGTACGGGCGAATATTTCATCAACAAGCAGCCGAGCCGCCTCAAGGATGTCCAGCATCTTTTTATGGGCACGGGTATCGGCACGAGCTCCTACTCGGTTATGGCTCAGGGTCAGATCGACGCGATTCTCTCGTCGAAGCCCGAGGATCGCCGCGCCGTCTTCGAAGAAGCCTCGGGAATCACGAAGTTCAAGGCCGACCGTAAAGAGGCCTTGCGCAAGATCGATCAGACCGAGCAGAACCTTCTGCGCGAAGCCGACATCCTAAAGGAAATGCGTCGCCAGATCGCGTCTTTGCAGCGTCAGGTCGGCAAGGCCCAGAAGTATAAGGAATTGCGCGACGAATTGCGCGGGCTCGATATTTACGTTTCCAAGCAGCGCATTCATCAGCACGATCTCGAGCTTGAAGAGAACGCGAACAACCGCCGCGAAATCGAAGAGGCGATTCGAGAGGCACAGGAAGTCGTCGCGGCCGCCGAGCAAGAAGCTCAGAATCTTCATGCCGAAATCCACGCGCTCGAAGAGCGCCTTCAGGACCTCGCTTCGCGAGAAGCGGCTGCGGAAGGCGAATATCGCCGCGCTAACGAAGTTATCGGCGTTAACCGCGCGCGCATTGAAGAATACAAGAGTTTTGCCGAGCGTGACAGCTATGAAATTCGCGAGACCCGTCGTCAACTCGAAGAAGTCGCGATGCAGTCCGAGAGCCTCGAGCAGAAAAAGAAGCTCTTGACCGACTCGCTTGAAGCGGCGAAGCTTTCGATGGAATCGGTCGAAGAAGAATTTCGTTCGCTTCAGACGTCGATTGATGAAAAGCGTGAGGCGGTCGCGCGTCGTCGTCGTGAAGTCGCCGACACGACCCGCTCGGGCACGCTCGTTAACGATAGCGAAGTCAATCGTAATGGTGCGGTTGAAGTTTGGAAATCCGGCACCTCCGTTACGACGATGATGAAGCGCGAGGACTTGATGATTCTCGTTACCGAGGCCGAGAATGAGCTTCGCGAAGCCGAGATGCAGCACTTGCCCGTTTCTCAGCGTTTGACCGAGTGCCGAATCGCCGCGAGTCAGCTCGAACAGGAGCTCTCTTTCGTCGGGCAACAGACCGAAAGCGCGGTTCGTCGTCGCGAAGAACTCGAGCGTCAGGTATCGATGCGCGAAGAAGGCGTTCAGCGTTATGAAGATTCGATTGCGAGACTTACCGAGGAATCGGGGGATCTCTTCGATCAACTCGACGAGCTTAAAGACAAGGCGGCTCAGGTTCACGCGATGATGGATGCGGAGCGAGCGAAGCGCGGCGCGATGATGGAACGGATTTCGATCGCCGATGCTCAGGTCGCCGTTAAGCGCGGCGGTCTCGATCAGGCGCGCGACTTCAGGGCGAAGCTCGAAGTTCAGGCGGCCGAATCGACGATGCGTCGTCAGAACGTCTTCGCGCATCTCGAAGATGAATACGGCCTGTTTGCCGACGCGGTTATGCGCGAGGCCGATCCCGAGTGGAAGGGTGGGGTGGTTCCGCCGCTTAAAGAACTCGAGGGTAAGGTCGCGAAGATTCAAGCCGATATCGCCGCCTTGGGTCCCGTTAATATGGTCGCGATCGACGAATGTCGCGAACTCGAAGAGCGCTATGCTCGCGAGAAGGCCCAGGAAGAAGATTTGATCGCGGCGAAAGCGCAGATTCTCGAGCTTATCAATAATCTTAATATGACGAGCTCCGATCTCTTCAAGAAGACCTTCGAGCAGGCGAACAAGAACTTTCAGGCGATGTTCACCAAGCTCTTCGGCGGCGGCGAAGCGCGCCTCGTCTTGTTGGAGAACGAAGAAGATCCGCTAGAGTGCGGCATCGATATCATCGCGCGTCCTCCCGGTAAGCGTCCTCAGTCGGTGACGCTCCTTTCCGGTGGCGAGCGTACGATGACTGCGGTTGCGCTTTTGTTCTCGATCTTCATGATCAAGCCCGCGCCTTTCTGTATGCTCGATGAACTCGACGCGGCTCTCGATGATGCGAACATCGGTCGTTTCGTCGAACAGCTTAAAGAGTTCCTTATCAAGTCGCAGTTCCTTATCATCACTCACAACCAACATACGATTGCGGGTAGTGATCTCGTCTACGGCGTCAGCCAGCAGGAGAAGGGCGTCAGCCGCGTCATTTCGATGAAGCTTTCGGATCTCGGAGTAAAGTCAACGAAGTAGGTTGAAAAATCCGCTCAAAAAGCGTATAATATCAGTCAATGGCAAAGGTAAAATTAACTAAGACGGAGCTTAAAGCTCAAACGGACGCGCTCAAGCGCTTCCAACGTTTTTTGCCGATGTTGCAGCTCAAGAAGCAGCAGCTTCAGAGCGAAATCGCCGGCATTACCGCTAAGGCTGACGAAGTGAGCCGTAAAGAACGCGCGGTGCGCGATGATCTTAATCGTTGGGTTGGGCTATTCGCTACCGACGAGAATCTTCTCGCGGGTCTCGTTAAAGTTAAGAGCGTGAACACGGGCTCGGCGAATATCGCCGGCGTCGCGATTCCTACCTTTGATTCCATTGAGACCGATGTGAAAGAAGTCGATCAGTGGGCGACTCCCGCCTGGGTCGATTCCGCGGTTGAGACGACTACGAAAGTCCTCTCGCTTCAGTGCGAGCGCGCGATTTTCGAAGAGCAGCGTCGTTTGATCGCCGCCGAACTTCAGCAGACTTCTCAGCGCGTGAATCTTTTCGAGAAGGTGAAGATTCCCGAGTGTAAAGAAGCGATTCGCGTTATCAAGATCGCGCTTGGCGATGAGCAGACCGCGGCGGTTACGCGCGGCAAGATCGCGAAGGGTCGCGTCCCCGAATCTACGGAGGAAGAGGCATGATCGTAAAAATGAAACACCTCGATCTCCTCTCCGTCGCCACGGAAGGAGAAGCTACCTTGAAGGCGCTTCGTGATCTCGGCGCTGTTCATCTCGATTTGGGCTCGGCTACCGGGCTCGGGGTTCAGAAGGCGAAGGGCGAAATCGAAGATGCCGAAAAGGCTTATCGTTTTATTTTGAAGTGCCGCGAGAATCTCGAGGGAACGATCGGCGTCGAAACGCTTTCCGTCGAGGAAATTCTTGAACTTGCGTCTTCGATCGATACGCTTAAGAGCGAGAAGGATCGCCTCGAGCGTCTTATCAAGGAATACGCTCCTTACGGTGATTTCGATCCCGTCCTCGCGAAGAGCCTTATTGAAAAAGGTATCGATTTGTCTTCGGTAGCCGAGCTTCCGAAGAAGCTTCCCGAAGTCCGTTTGTCGAAGATGGAGTCGTCGCTTGCCGAAGTCAATGCGAAGATCGCTTCTTTGACGCTTGAAATCGCCAAAGCCGACGAAAAGAAGATCGAAGAAAAGTTTCCTTCGCTTAAAGACTCGATGGCCTTCGAGGCCGCGAAAGAACTTCTTACCGCGAAGGGTTCGGTAGCGCTCGTTTCCGGTTGGATTCCCGCTACGAAAGTCGAGGCCTTGAAGAGTGCCGCGACGGTGAACGGCTGGGGTCTTCTCGTGCGCGATGTGGCCGAAGGCGAAGTTCCGCCGACCTTGATCGAACCTCCGAAGTTCTTCAAGAGCGTGAAGGCGCTTTTCGACGGGCTCGGTATCGCTCCCGGTTATACCGAGGCTGATGTTTCCGTTCCGTTCATGTGCTACTTCTCGCTCTTTTTCGCGATGCTCGTCGGTGACGGCGGTTACGGCGCGATTTTCCTCGCGGCGACTCTTTGGGCGTGGAAGAAGTTCGGTACTTCTCCTTGGGTGAAGCTCCTTACGGTCTTCTCGACGGGCACGATTATCTGGGGCCTTCTCTCGAATACGTGGTTCGGCGCGGGGATTCCCTGGTGCGCCGACTGGCCGACCGTGAAGTGGCTCGGCGGCGTAGGAGCGGAGCAGGGTCATGAATACGATAATATGATGTTCCTTTGCTTCACGATCGGCGTGACTCACCTCATGCTCGCTCGAATTTGGAACGGTATCTGCCAGATCAATTCGCGCAGCTGCCTTTCGCAGTTCGGCTGGGCGGGTATAGTTCTCTTTATGTACCTCGTCACGAACTCGATCGTCGGCATCTTCTCGGGGATTC
Organism: Kiritimatiellia bacterium; assembly: GCA_024405265.1. Lineage (GTDB taxonomy): Bacteria > Verrucomicrobiota > Kiritimatiellia > RFP12 > UBA1067 > UBA1067. The sequence continues at coordinate 21,279 of JAKSOZ010000027.1, forward strand.
CGACTTGGGCGTTCTGGATGTTCGGTATTTCGTTCTTGACCGTCTTCATTCAATCGAAGGGCATCGATAAGGGGATGCTCTTCCTTAATGCGATGTCGGTCTTGGGCGATATCATTTCCTACGTCCGTCTTTTCGCGGTCGGTCTCGCTTCGGTAAAGGTCGCCGAGAACTTCAATATGATGGCGGTCGATTTGGGATTGCCGATTTGGATCAAGTGGCTTCCGCTCGTCTTGATTCTTCTCGTCGGCCATGGTCTTAACCTCGCCATGGCGGGCCTTTCGATTCTCGTTCACGCCGTTCGTCTGAATACTCTTGAGTTCTCGAACCATAAGGGTATCAGTTGGTCGGGTTATCAATTCAAACCGTTTAACAAAACTGAAAAATAAGGAGAAATAAACATGGATCCTATGATTGTCGCCGGTGCTGTCGCTTGCTTGGGCCTTTCCGCCGCGGGTAGCGCTTTCGGTACGGGTTTTGCCGCTTCTGCTGCGGTTGGTGCTTGGAAGAAGTGCTATGCCGCGAACAAGCCCGCGCCCTTCATCCTTCTCGGTCTCGTCGGAGCCCCGATTACCCAGACGCTCTACGGAATGATTCTCATGTTCATCATGCTCGGTAAGACCGCCGCTCAGGGTGCTGGTGTCGCGACTTTGATTCTCGGTATCTTCGCCGGGCTCGGCATCGGTCTTTCGGCGCTCTTCCAGGGCCGCGCGGGTGCGGCCGCTTGCGATGCTCAGGGCGAAACCGGCCAGGGTCTTACGAACTATTTCGGCGCTCTCGGTATCGTCGAAACCGTCGCGATCTTCACGATGGTCTTCACGATTATCGCGCTCGGTAAGATCGGTTAATTGAACTTCCTTAAGAAGTATCGATGGATATTAGCCTATGCCGCGGTTTTCGCGGCATTGGCTATTTATGTTTTTTGGGGTACGTGGAGTCTTGATGTCGCTCCCGTGATGCCCGACGCCCAGACGGTTTATCCGAGCGATTATCTTTCGCGTTTTTTGAATAAGTGGACGGCGACGGGTAAATTCATTCCGAGCGATATCATCGTTTTTATCGGTTCGCCTTACTTTTGGCAGGAGCTCAAGTTCGTCATTCCGTTGTTTCTATCCGGTCTCGCGCTCGCGCTCTTTTTGAGAAGTCGGGGTTTGAGCGAGCTCGCGAGCTTCTCCGGCGCGATTCTCCTCGCGTTTTGCGGCTATTGGTCGACCTTATTCTCCGCGGGCCACCTCGGATGGTTCCAGTGGATGAGCTACGGTGTTTTCGCGTTTTACTTGATCGAGAAGGCGCTCGAAACGAAAAAGCTGAAATTCTACCTTTTCTTGGGGGCTCTCGTCGCTTGGGGATGCTTTTATCAACCGGATCTTTGGCTCTTGTTCACGGTGTTTACCGCGATCTATTTTCTCTACCGCTCGATTCAGACGCGAGTTTTCGAGCTCCGGGGTGTTTTGCTCGCGCTTGTCGCGTTTCTTTTGATCGCGCTTCCCGCTATTCGCTCGGCCTTATTCACCGACCTTGCCGGAAGAGACGCTCAGATCGAAAACGGCGAGACGCTTACGAGCGGCGTTTCCGAGAGCGAGAAGCGATGGGTTTTCGTGACCAATTGGTCGCTTCCGCCGTCCGAAACGCTCGAATTCTTGATTCCTCGCGTTAACGGAGCTACCTCGTGTCCGTTCGCGCTCCATTTCTCTCGGCGCGCGGGGCATGACGTGAAGCCCTATACGGGAGCGCTAGGTCGCCCTTATCTCGCCGAGCGCGGAAATTATCGTCAGCATTCCTTGTACGTCGGTTTCGTCACTATCCTTTTCGCGATTTTAGGGCTCGTGTTTTCGTGGCGGAAGTGCCTATTCTTCGCTTGTGCCGCGCTCGTAGTTTATCTCTTTTCGCTCGGACGCTATTGCGAAGTCGTATATCGTCTGGTTTATGCGCTTCCGTTCGGAGATTATCTTCGTGCTCCCGTCAAGTGGCATCATCTGACGGAGTTCTGTCTCGTCATTCTCGCCGCTTACGGAATAGATTGGGCGCTCTCGTTCAAGGCGAAATTGAAAGCGCTGCCGGTGATCGTAGGCCTGATTGTTTTGATCGGGGCCGTCGATCTCGCTCGCGTCGATAAGCTTTACTGCGCGCCGATGAAGAATATCGAAGCGCGGCGAATCGGCTTTTATCGACCGGAAGAATATTCGAAGAGCGATACGCTTTCGATCGTTCTCGGTTCGATTTCGATACTCGCTTCTTTAACGGTCGTAGGAGCTTTGAAATATGAAAAATAAAGTCGTTCTTTTCCTCGCTTCCGGTTTTGGTCTCGGTCTTTTCGCGCCGGTCGCTCCGGGTACGGTCGGCTCGCTTCCAGGGCTCGCGCTCGCGTATATGATCTGTTCGCTTCCTTTGTTTCTTCAGATGCCCGCGGCGCTCGGGTTCACGCTCCTCGCGATTCCGCTATGCGACGCGGCGGAAAAGATTCTTGCGGTAAAGGACGATGGGCGCATTACTGCCGATGAATGGATGCTCTATCCGATCGCCTTTATCGGGCTTCCGCTCTCCTCGTTTACTTGGTGGCAGGTGCTCTTGACTTTCGCGGTCGTGCGCGCTGTCGATATCCTTAAGCCTTATCCCTGCCGTCAGCTTCAGGCGATCCCCGGCGGTCGCGGTATCGTAATCGATGATTTCGTCGCGAATCTTTATTCGCTCGGCCTTAACTGGGTATTATATCTCACGCTTTTTTAAGCGATGTACGTCGGTCGTCTCGCTCCGAGTCCTACGGGCGCTCTTCATCTCGGCAACGCCCGAACTTTCATGATCGCCTATGCTCGCGCTCGTCAAGCAGGCGGCAGGCTTATCATGCGCATGGAGGACCTTGATCACCCGAAGGATAAGCCCGGCGCGGCGAAAGCGGCGATCGAAGATTTGAAGTGGCTCGGTTTCGATTGGGATGAGGAATATACCCAGTCGGAGCGCATTGAACTTTATCGTGACGCGGCGAAAAAGCTGATCGAGAAGGGGCTCTTATATCCTTGCGTTTGCTCGCGAAAAGATGTCGAAAACGCGCAATCGGCGCCGCATGCCGGAGAGCAACTGTTCTATCCCGGGCTTTGTCGCGGCAAATTCGCGTCCTGGGATGAAGCTGAAAAGGCGATTTCTCCCCGTAAGCCTTGTTGGCGTTTCAAAGTCGCGCCGAATACTTGCGTTTCGTTTGTCGATAATTTCGCGGGACCTTATTCTCAAGAAGTCGACAAAGTGCTTGGTGACTTTCCGGTCGCGAGGGACAAAGACGGCGCGGGGTATACGCTCGCGGTAGTTGTGGATGACCTCGCGATGGGTGTGACCGAGGTCGTTCGCGGTGATGACCTTCTTCCCGCGACTCCCGCCCAGATGTTGATAGCGAAATCCCTTCTTCAACCTTCGACCTTCAACCTTCAACCTTCTTATTGCCACGTCCCGCTCGTCGTTGGTCCTGATGGGCGACGCTTGGCGAAGCGCCATGGTGATACTCGAATCGCTTCATATCGTGAGTCGGGCGTAAGCGCCGAACATTTGATCGGATTTCTCGCTTCTTCACTCGGCTGTGCCGAAAATGGCGAAGAGATTTCGCTTGAAACTTTTGCCGAGCGCTTCGATTTATCGAAAATCGACCATTCGCCTTGTAAGATTGACTTTTTCGACACGCGGCTAGCGGCTACTTCAATCGTTTAAAGCGGCTACTTGATACGAATTTTGCCGCGTACGGTAGATTATGCCTACTTTTGCCTTTACCTTGTGACGGCGAATTTGGGGGCAATCGTACTCGCTAGCGAAAACGGCTCGATACTCTGATCCTTCAGGCGCTCGGTAATCTTTAGATTTACCTCGGCCTGAGTCTCGACGTCTCGACCTCGTTTTCGCTTAGTTCCGTTCGACTTGCGGCCCCCAAATTCGCCGCGCATGGCACCCTGGTCGTATTCGGCGAGATGCCGCTTCGCATGGATGTGTGTAGAGCGGAGGGGATGAGGAGTGGGTGAGTGAGGAACGAGGTTTTTTAGGCGAAT